>JAFLUC010000150.1 GCA_022509005.1 Oscillospiraceae bacterium
TCTTTGAAATCGCCGCGCCATAAATCTATAAGCTTAGGCATCATATCAACATAATAATCATACTGCGGAGAATGATATACAGGCGCCGAATCTGCTTCACCTTGATACCAGAATATACCGCTTAATTTAAGATTTCTTATCGGATAAATTCTGCCGTTGTACCAGTTGCGTTCATTTGAGTTTTTGTTTTTATTAGCGTTGCAATTATCAATTCCGGTGTTCGGGAACCAGCACGAAATGTATGAGCCGGGATATGCATTTGCTATTACTCCGACAGGTACATTGCCGTTCTTTTCATAAATTTCCGTTGCCGCGCTGAAAGCGACAGCAGGCAGTCCCGAAACATTCGAGTACGTTGAAAAATCGCGCCACGGCTCCTTATTCGCTGCGTCATATAAAGGGTCTGTCGCGCCGAGACAGCCCGATCCTTTTGTGTACATTACGCGGATTTTATTCGTAAGATGCTTTTCGACATTTGCCTGAGTGTAGTCGGTGTCAAGGTTTCTATAATAGCTGACCTCTTTCCACATATTAGACTGTCCCGAGAACAGATATACATCGCCGAACATCACATTATTCATTGTAACGCTTCCGTTATCGCCGTCAATTACAATTTTGTATGTCGCACTGTAGTCAGAAACAGGGTCAAGCGTAACATTCCATTCTTCGCCGCTGATTGTTACCTCCTTTGACTGTACGGGAGATGTGTCGTTACCCTTGTAAAGATATGCTGTCGCGGAATTGATGTTTTTGCATATACCGTCAATATACGCGCTCTTATCGCGCTGGAGCATCATATTGTCCTCATATATATTTCTTGTTTTCATATAATCAGCAATCACAAATGTCGCGCTTATATAATTTGCCGTTATGTTTCTTGCCGGCATAGAAAATGTATATGAATTATTGTTTACCTTAACCTCTATACCGTTTATGCGAAGGCTCTCAAGGGCGTAATGCGCGTCAGGCACAACCGTAAGTGTTATCTGCTCGCCCGCTGCGAATGAACCTGTCTTGTCAAAAGTAATTGAACCGTGTTCATAGTCTATTTTTTCGGGTACAGTATGCTCTCCTTCACCGTCGTCATACTCAATTTCAAGCACCGGTGCGGGACCGCCATTTGTAGTCGAACCGATAATCCAACCTGTATAACCCTTTCCGACCGCTATACGAAACGCCGCGTCATCTCCCGTACTCAGACCTTTAAGGTAAGCTGTTACATCACAGCCTGATACGTTACCTACAGACGCTGGCAATATTGTACCTATAGCTGTACTGTTAAACGCAGGCGCATTGCCTGATTTTTCATATTTACCGCCGTTTGTAAAACCGTTAAAATCCGCGCTGTAAACGCTTGCCTGTATCGCTTCGCCAAGCTGTTTTGTTGTAAGCTTGAGCGTAGCGGTCTGAACAAGCGTAGGATTAAAGTCATCAGGTAAATCAAAGCCTACATACGCTGTCTGATAATAATTCGCACTGTAATTGCTTATGAGTATATCATATTTTGACGCAGGATCATCGCCCTTGCCGTTTGCTGTCCATTGCGCCGTTTTTGATGCGTCAAGCGTATTTACTCCGTTTGTAAAGCTATCGGCAAAAGCTGTATTTATTCCGACATATGCCAGCAATAACACTAATATTGTACTAATTGTCGCTTTTGTTAAATATAGATTTTTTCTCATCATCTTTCTCCTCCATATTGAATTACTGCCCTGAATGTCAAATTGTATTAGTCTTTATAAATTCAAGAATATCTTCTCTTGCTTGCTGAGAAGCCGCCGGCTTAAACGAGTGACCTTCGCCCGGATATACATTAAGCGTAGCATGCTTATACTTTTTCTGTAAGCTCTGACTGCTCGAAAGCGGAACAGTCGTATCCTTATCACCTTGAAGGATAAGCACATTATTCGGATAACTTCCTACATGGTTTATCGGATAGTAGTCACGGATAGATGTAAAGAATACTTTTCCGAGCTTAAAGCCCCAGAAATCATACGTTTCGGGAATGTCCGACTCGTTTTTGAATGTTGCTCTCCAGTTATCGGGCATATAGACTGCGGGATTGTAAACCGCCATTGCCCTTGCTCTGTCACCCAGCTCCTCCGCCGCAAGCACTGTTACAAGTCCGCCCTGACTTCCTCCGCAAATGAACATATTATCGGCATCAATATAATCCAAATTGCTCAGATAATCAAACACCACGAGTAAATCAGCCTTTTCGGTAAATATCGTCATTTCCGTAGTTTCTCTGCCCTTACTCTGCATTTTGTTTGAACCGCCGCAGAACTCATAGCAATACGC
>JAFLUC010000151.1 GCA_022509005.1 Oscillospiraceae bacterium
AGTCGCAGCTACGGCGGCTCATAGTCGGAGTGATTGAAAAAAAGAATGTAACGAGGTTTATATCAGGCTGTGCATTGGGTACAGACCTATGGGCGGCAGAGATTGTACTTGAACTGAAAGAGGAATATCCGAATATCACTCTGGAGGCGGCTGTTCCGTGCAGAAATCAGACGGCAAGTTGGAATATAAAGGACAAGGAACGGTATGAACAGCTGTTATCGCGCTGTGATACAGTTACGGTGTTACAGGAGCGATATACAGCCGATTGTATGCAAAAACGCAATATTTATATGGTATCGGCAGCAGATTACGTTATCGCCGTCTGGAATTGTAAGCCAAGTGGAACAAGTAAAACGATACAGCATGCGATAGATATTGGCAAGCCTGTGTATTATGTGGATGTAAATGACTTTAAAATGAAAGCGTTATAAAACAATTTGTTATTGTATGAAATAATAAAGTTTATTACTCAATTATTTCGTAAAAATCCTAATTGTAGGTTTAGAATTATACTAAAATACCGAGTCTGAATAGGAGAAATATGAAAAATTATAAAATCTAAATTTTTTCATATGGTATTTTTGATAAAATTATGGTATAATAGTGGAAAATTTTATAGAAGTGAAAGCTTGCTTGCAAGTGAACAATACGTTTGTATGTTGTAGGCGTATTGTAAAGCAATAAATGCTATAGCAAGCTATAACATAACAAAACGTAGTTTTGTGTAGTACATGGAGGAAAATTATGGACAGAAAAAATGCATGGGAATTACTGCGAAAATATAACGAGGACACATTCCATCTCCGTCATGCACTGACGGTTGAGGGTGTGATGAAATACTTTGCACGAGAGCTGGGGTACGACGAAGAATATTGGGGGATAGTCGGACTTATGCACGATATAGATTTCGAACGTTACCCTAATGAACACTGTATAAAAGCGCCAGAGCTTTTAAGAAACGGCGGTTTTGGTGAGGATATAGTACACGCAGTCTGCTCACACGGATATGAACTTACTGTGGACGTAAAACCAGAACATGAAATGGAAAAGATACTTTACGCAACCGACGAGCTGACCGGCCTTATCTGGGCTGCGGCGGAAATGCGTCCGTCAAAAAGCACTCAGGATATGGAGTTGAAAAGTCTTAAAAAGAAATACAAGAGTAAGAATTTCGCTGCGGGATGTTCCAGAGAGGTAATAGAGCGCGGGGCAGAGATGCTCGGGTGGGAGCTTAACGATTTATTATGGAAAACAATTCTTGCAATGAGAAGCTGCGAAGAAGAGGTAAACAAGGCAGTATCAGAGCTGTAAGTAAACGGATTATAGCGTTGAATTGAAATGATAAATTCAACAATAGAAGTAACGGAGTAATAGTATTATGAAAATAGCAGCAGCGCAATTGCGCATGTCGGAAGATATGGAGCAGAATTTTCAGAAAAGCATTGAGCTTATGAAGCGGGCAAAGGAACAGGGTGCAGATTTAATTCTGTACCCTGAAATTCAGATGTCACCGTTTTTTCCTCAGTATAGAAAAGCGAACGCAGATAAATATCTGATAAGCGCGGAGAATAGATATTTCAAGGAATTCTGTAAAGCCTGTAAGGCAAATAAGATAATGGCATCCCCGAATTTCTATTTTAAAGAAAATGGTAAGAAATACGATATGAGCTTTTTGATTGACAGTGGCGGAGGTGTTATAGGATCACAGAAAATGGTGCATATCGCGCAGGCGGAAAATTTTTATGAACAGGATTACTACACGCCTT
This sequence comes from Oscillospiraceae bacterium, assembly GCA_022509005.1. GTDB lineage: Bacteria > Bacillota > Clostridia > UBA1381 > UBA1381 > Ornithomonoglobus. Next base: position 1,767 of record JAFLUC010000151.1, read on the forward strand.
CTAACGATGGCTTTAACGTATTTAGAACGACGTTTGGTAATATCGCGATAGTTGTTTGTTTTGATCGACACTATCCTGAAAGCATACGAACAGCCGCGTTAAAAGGCGCAGATTTGATTTTAATTCCAACTGCGAATATAGTCGGCGAGCCGGAGGAAATGTTCGAATGGGAAATACGCGTTCAGGCTTTTCAGAACAGCGTGCCAATAGTGATGTGCAATCGAGTCGGGAAAGAAGGTAATATAAAATTCTCGGGACAATCAATATGGATAGACGCCAACGGTAATACAGTCAGAAAGCTCGGCGCAGAGGAAACTTTGGAGATAGCTGAACTTGATATTTCAGCAACGGACGAAATAAGGAAAAGTAGACCGTATACATCTCTGCGCAGAAAAGAATTATATATATGACTAAAATGATCTCATGCGGAGAGAATGGGTCTGCAGAGAAAGTTGTGTAAGCAATATCTGACAACCTTCGACAAGGTGA
>JAFLUC010000016.1:0-37559 GCA_022509005.1 Oscillospiraceae bacterium
TACATATATTCTATCATAATAAATTCCTTTTTTCAATAAAAATATTATAATTGTTCTTGACATTACAGAATTTTTCTTTATAATAAATAGTGTAGATTTATTATACTTCATAAGGAGTGGCTTTATGAGCAAAAAAATATTATTCATATTTAATCCGCATTCCGGCAAAGGACGTATCAAAACCTTTCTTTTCGATATAGTAGATATTTTTACAAAAGCAGATTTTGAGGTCACGGTATATCCTACTCAGAATCCCGGTGACTGCACAGAAAGAGTATCCCGTCTTGATGATGACTTTGATATCATCGCGGTATCAGGCGGCGACGGCACACTTAAAGAGGCTGTAAGCGGTATGGTCACGCTCAGTCCTGAAAAACGCCGTCCTATAGGCTATATTCCTTCCGGCACTATGAATGATTTCGCATCGGGTAACGGTATTCCTAAGGTGATGACAGACGCTGCAGAGGCTATAATTTCAGGTCGGAAAGTAAGATATGATATAGGCAGCTTTAACAGCAACAGCTTCATTTACGTTGCGGCCTTCGGCGCGTTTACAGATGTCCCGTATGACACTCCCCAGTATGTAAAAACCTTGTTCGGACCGGTGGCATACTTCCTTGAGGGCATAAAACGTCTTCCTAAGCTTAAAGGCATACATGTAAAGATAGATACATATGAGGGCGAAACAGTTGAGGAAGACGTTCTTATCTGTCTTATAATGAACTCCACAAGAGTTGCAGGCTTTGAGATAAGCGAATTTTACGATGATATTGATACAGATGATGGAATTTTTGAAATAGTGCTTATCCCGAAAACTGACAATATACTTGATGTCGCTTCTGTAATCACAAATATAAAAAACGGAGAACGTGACAAGGACGGCACACGAGTAATAAGCACAAAGGGTGCAAGAATAACCACAGATGAGCCTGCGCGCTGGACGCTGGACGGCGAATTCGGCGGCGAAGAAACCACCGTCGATTTCGAGGTTGTTCACGATGCCGTTGAATTTATTATAAAATAGAATAAAAGGAGATATTTATGAACTCACTTATACACGCATTAATGGACAGCATGACTGCCCACCACATCCCGCATCAGGCAATCACATTTATCATATCTATGATACCGCTCTTAGAGCTGCGCGGCAGCATCCTCGTCGCCGGTGCGGCTTTGCAGCTTCCGTTTGTATGGACATTCGTTACAGCGGTAATAGGAAATATGCTTCCTATCCCGTTCATACTTCTTTTCATAGAAAAGATTTTCAATTGGATGAAAAAGTCAAAGAGCCTTTCAAGATTTCCGAACTGGCTTGAAAAAAAGGCATTAAAAAAATCGGATCAGATAAAAAAATACGGCTATTTAGGTCTGTTCCTTTTCGTTGCCATTCCGCTCCCGGGTACCGGGGCATGGACAGGAAGTCTCTTAGCAGTGCTGTTCCGACTGAACCGTAAAAAGAGCCTGTTTTTCATCTTTTTAGGTGTTCTTACCGCCGGACTTATAATGTCACTTGTAAGCTACGGTGCTATAAACGGTATTATTTCATTGTTTACAAGATAAAAAGAGAAGCTGTGGGGTTCGGTATCCCACAACTTCTCTTTTTTTACATTACTTCTTTATGATCAATCAGCATTCGCTTTCGGTGAACCGCGACAAATGTTGACCCAAAGCCCTCACAGTATTTTTCCATCGCCGACACTACGGTTTCTGGGCGCAGATTATACTGGCTGCCACAGGATACAAGCATACGCACAGTTTGTATTCCATTTTCAAATCCGATATTTTCCAACTCAAAAATATGCGGACGTATATCTGAATCACTTATGCCCTTTTTTGTTTTCTTCGGCACGATAAGCTCTGTCTGAGACATTATATAGTCTACATCCCCGGGAATATTGCATTCAATTTCCACGATATATTCAGCCATATTTATTTGTGTCAGATCAATTTCCTTCGCCTTTAGCCTTTGTGACTTATAGAACGTAAAGCCGGGCGGCATTGCGCGGTTAAGCTCTGCGGTTACCTGTTCATTATTAAGTCCTGTTATAAGTCCGACCTTCATATACTCACATTCGCTTGTGACAGCCACCGGAAGCGGCTGCGCGATTGTCATTACCGGATGCGGATTAAATCCCTGCGAGAACTCGAAATTCAGCTTCGAACGCCTTACAGCGCGGTGGAAGCATCGTACAAAATCGAGATGCGAAATGAACTTTACACGGTCATCTCGGCCATATTTCAGGATAAACTTACTCACTTTGTGCTTCCTCCTTATCGCGTTTTTCAAAGCACACGCCGGCACCGAAACGCGCTGCGCCGCAGCCGGAGCATTTTTCGCGGCAATGCGGGGTTGTTATGCTCTTTTTCGCTTTTTCGTTCTCGTTTATAAGAAATTCTTTAGTGACTCCGACATCTATATGATCCCACGGCAGAATCTCATCATAGGATCTCTCTCGCGCGGCATAGAAATCAGGATCAAGACCGCAGTCTGTTATTGCCCCGAGCCACTTATCATAATCGAAAAACTCTCCCCACGCGTCAAACTTACATCCGCGCTTAACGGCTTCTATAATAGCCTTGCATAATCGTCTGTCGCCTCGCGAGAACACGCCCTCAAGATAGCTTGTCTTATCGTCATGATAGGTAAAGCGCAGTCGTTTTGAGGGTATATTTTCCTTTATAAACTGCTGCTTGCGTCTGAGCTCCTCCCTCGAGTTCATAGGAAACCACTGAAATGCCGTAAACGGCTTCGGAACAAAGCTGGATGCGCTCATTGTAATATTTATTGACTTCGCGCGCTCCTCTTTCGGTATTTCAAAATATACATCAAGTATTTTCTTTCCTATATCCGGAATTCCCAATAAATCCTCATCTGTTTCTGTGGGCAGTCCGATCATAAAATATAGCTTTACGTTTGTCCAACCTCCGTCAAACAAAAGCTTAGTTGATTTTAAGACATTTTCTTCTGTTACATTCTTATTTATCACGTCGCGCAGTCTTTGCGTTCCCGCTTCACAAGCAAATGTGATGCCCGATTTTCTCACCTTCTGAACACGTTCCATAAGCTCAAGCGAAAAATTGTCTATTCTGAGCGACGGAAGCGAAAGACCGATTTTCTTTTCCTCCGTTATCTCCAAAAGTCCTTCTGTAAGCTCCTTGAGCCCTGAAAAATCGCTTGTTGAAAGTGATGAAAGAGAAATTTCATCAAAGCCGCTGCAGGAAAGCAGGCTTTCGGCAAGGTTTAAAAGCGTTTTAGGCTTGCGCTCTCTTAACGGACGGTATATGTATCCCGCCTGGCAGAAACGACAGCCGCGCAGACAGCCGCGCATAACCTCAAGCATAACTCTGTCATGTATTACCTCGCCAAACGGAACTATAATAGTATCAGGGGCCGGAGTTTTATCGAAATCTTTCACTATGCGCTTGCGAACAGTTTCAGGCGCATGAGGATTGTTGCACGTTATGCTCTTTATTGTACCGTCATCATTATAATCAACATCATAAAATGAAGGAACATAGATACCCTCTACATTTTCGGCAAGTCGTTCGAGAAGCTCTTTTTTAGATTTCTTCCCTTCCTTCTTCCATTCCTTCAATATCTCCATTGTTTCGTGAACCTGATCCTCGCCCTCGCCAAGCATAAAGAAATCAAATATATCCGCAATCGGCTCAGCATTATACGCACACGGTCCACCGCCGTATATGATCGGATATTCCTCGCCGCGCTCCGCAGCCATAAGCGGAATATCCGCAAGATCAAGCATATTCACAATATTTGAATAGGAAAGCTCATACTGTAACGTAAAGCCGAGCATATCGAAATGCGTTACCTCGTCGCCCGTTTCAAGCGCGAAAAGGCGCATACCATGCTTTCGCATTTCCTGCTCCATATCATCCCACGGCGCAAAAACACGCTCGCAGTATGTGTCCTCGCGCGTGTTTAATGCATGATATATGATCTTCATTCCGAGATGCGACATCGCAACCTCGTAAACATCCGGAAAACAGAAGCCGAAGCGGATATCAACCTTCTCTGGATCTTTCATAACCGCGTTCATTTCACCGCCTGTATAGCGTGTCGGCTTCATTACGCCCGAAAGAATTTTATCCTTTAATGTTATCATTCTTCCTCTTTATCCTTCTTAAAAATACCTGTTATCTTGTCAACCATATCAGGCGCATAATCTATAAGCTTTTCAACTATTGACTGGCTCTCGCTTGTTGCAACAAAACGGATGCTGCCGGATTTTGTAATAACAAGAAAGCCCTCCGGCTTAATAGAAGCGCCCGCGCCTACTCCGCCTCCGAACAAGTTGTTGCCTGCAGCATCAGTCTCTTTGAACTCGGAGCCGCCGCCGCCAACACCGAACGCTACCTTCGCAATAGGAATGATCATAGTTCCGTCAGGAGCCTTTACCGTATCGCCTATGATACTTTCAGCTGTGAACATACCGTCCATTGAGTCGATGGCCGTCTCAATAAGATCTTTAATCGGGTTTGCCATTGTTAATTCTCCTCTCTTGTATCTGAGCTTTATTGATTTTCATGAATTTTATAAGCAGCGGCACGCTATGTCTCAATGCTATAATTGCCAGCATAATTATTCTGCCTATGCTTGTACTTAACTTTATTTCTGTTTCAGCAAAAATATGCGGATCATCAAATGCCGGTTTAATTTCGGTTATATGCTTTTTAAGCCTCATTTTTCTGTCCATAACGCCGATAACATTGAATATGAACGCTGATGCAGCTCCGAATATAAGTGCTGTTTCCATTGCGTCATCCACACCCAAAACAAGCTTTATTCTAAGCTTATTTATTTTAACCATGCGTTTAAACATATATCCCAAAACAGCGTATATTGTTTCTTTGATAGCGCTTATATTTTCGCGTACGAATGCTATGATATCCTTTGGCGAAACAGCTTTTTTATTTTCTTTCTTGTCTTCTTTGTTTTTTTCTTTCTTATCTGTCTTGTCTTTTTGCACGGTTTCTTTTTTATCAGGCTGCCGATCCTTCTTCGGTCCCCCGATTCTTATAAATCCGTATTTAAGACTAAAATCCTGTTCAATTTCATTATGATACCGAAAATAAAATCTGCATGAAATGGGTATAGAGAAAAGAATTGCAAAAACCGCAATTATTATTGCAATTACAATCAATGCCGTCATGCCTCTTCCCTCCTAAAATAAACTTATTCTGTTATTTTCGTATCCTCTGCCATGTCATCATCGATAATTGAAAGCTGTTCTCCTACAGCTTCAAGCTCCGGGATAGTATTTTTGAAGCTTATCGGCGGCAGATCACGCGGCGTACGCAGACCAAAGCATCTCAAAAATGTATCTGTTGTTCTGTAAAGAATCGGTTTTCCGGGAGCATCAAGCCTTCCCGCTTCTTCAATAAGCCCTCTTTCATAAAGCCTGTTTACACATCCGTCGGAATTTACGCCGCGAATTTTTTCAACCATGCCCCGCGTTACAGGCTGCTTGTACGCGATTATCGCAAGCGCCTCCATTGCGGCGTTCGAAAGCGGCTGATTGCGCTGCTCGCCGAGTATCTCACGGATATATGTATAATATTCCGGTCTCGAGCATATCTGATAACCATCCGAAATATCTATAATGTTAAAGCCACGGTGATCGTTATTATATTCCTCTTTCAACGCCGCAACCGCTGCTTCAACCTCATCTATAGGTTTTTCAAGCACTACCGCAAGCTTTGCCGCCTTCACAGGCTCACCTGCGGCGAACAATATACCTTCAATGGCATATTTGATATTTTCCATTTTATGACACCATTAAATCCTTCCCCGATGATATTATAAACTCACGTCGGTTCTCATCATAATCGGCGCGTATCCGCCTAAGCTTTATCATTTCAAGAACCGCTAAGAACGTGGCAATCATTTCCGGTCTTGAATCCTCCTCGCTGAACAACGATGAGAACACCACCCTGTTTCTTCTATGCAGCACCTTGCATATCTTTTCAACCATATCGTCCACCGATACCTTTTCACGTCCTACAATACCGGAAAACGCACGTTTTTCCGGCTTTGCCCTTCTTATACGGCGCTGATATATGCTGTTAAAAGCATCGGCAAGCTCACTGAGCTCATGATGCCTTGTATATTCCGGCACGGGGAACTTGATTGGCTCCTCCTCACGGAATACCATGAATTTTGACGAGAATTCACTCTTTCGCATTTCCAATGATGCTTCTTTGAATTTTTTATACTCGTAAAGCCGGCGCGCAAGTTCCTCGCGAGGATCCTCCTCGTCCTCTTCCTCCTCGTCCTTGGGAAGAAGCATTTTTGATTTTATATATAATAGCTGTGACGCCATAACGATAAATTCACTTGTGTCATCAAGTCTTGATTTCTCTATTCCATCAATCGCTTCAAGGTACTGATCCGTTATTTCTACTATAGGGATGTCCCATATACTCACCTTATTCTTTTTTATAAGCGTAAGCAGCAGATCGAGCGGTCCTTCAAAGGTATCAAGCGTATATTTCAGTTCCTCCATTTATACGACCAACCCCACTATAGCCATACTCATTCTTGTCAGCAGTTCCATAAAGAAGCCTACTCCTGTGCCTATAAACCGGCTGAAAACTCCGCTGAGCGAAAGAACAATTATCAGTATGAAGCTGTATCGCTCATACTGCTGCAGCTTGAAGTATGCCGAGTTTGACAGGAACAATCCGAGAACTCTTGAACCGTCCAGCGGTGGTATAGGAATTAAATTGAATACCATAAAGCAAAGATTTACGCTTGCAAAAAGCGATATAAAGCTCATTATACGCAGCAGCATATCCGGCTGCGAATTTATAAAATAAGATACTGATGAATCCTTATACTGAAACTGACCTGTTTTGCATCCTATTATGATAACCGCTGTATAAATAAGCATAGCAATAAACGCCATGAGCAGATTTGAAAGCGGACCGGCTGCCGCTGTGATTGCCATGCCTCTCTTTGGATTTTTATAATACCTCGGGTTTATCTGTACCGGCTTTGCCCATCCGAAGCCGGTAAGTACCATAAGCACCGCACCTATAGGATCGAGATGTGCAAGCGGGTTGATTGTGAGCCGTCCCGTTAGTCTCGGTGTAGGATCGCCCAGCTTTGATGAAATAAATCCATGCGAAAGCTCATGAAATGTAAGTGCTATAAGCACGATCGGTATCATTATTATTTTTTGCATTATATATGCAGATGAAAAAAGCATAACTATCTCCATTCCGCCGCCATGCGGCATAATATAAACTCAACTATATTATACAGTGTTTTTCCATTTTTGTAAAGTAGTTTATTTAATCAATATATTTGTCAAGTTGTGTTCGCAGCAATGGTAAATCCTCGTGAATTGTATCCCAGACAATTCTCATATTAACACCGGCATATCCGTGTACAATTCTGTTTCTCATTCCGTATAACTGCTTCCATGGTATTGTTTTAATTTCATCTTTAATATCAGAGGTTAATGATGTTTTAGCAAGTTCGCCTATCTGCATAAGATTAAAAACGCAGGCCTCCACTCTCATTGAATCACTCTGAAAACTTTCTAAATCCAAACACTCTGCACAATACTTTAATATCGATATTATGTGATTATAAATTTTATTCAGCACCTGTTTATCCTTGCTGTCCATATATCAGCACCCCGCTTCCGGCAATTTCATTGTCCACCTCTGAACCGTTTTTTATTTGGGTTATATCAATTAAATCCACATTTTTATCGAGCGAAGTACTAACATCCTCCAGCAGTCCAAAAAATCTTAGTCCCTTTAGCCCGCTGTCAACGAGAATATCAATATCGCTGTTCGCCTCGGCGCTGCCTTTGGCATAAGAACCAAACAAAACTGCTTTTCTCACATTATAATTCATAAATACAGGCTGTAATATATCTTTAATTTGCTGTGTTGTGTATATCTGATCTGTCATTACTCTCATCTCCTACCAAGATTATATAAACTCTTATTGTATTATATCAAACATTCCGTATTATTTCAATATAAAACTCATATTTTTTCCTGTTCTTAATCAAAAAGAGCCGCGCTGCGGCTCTATTACTGTTAAATTGTCAATACACCCTCTGGCGATTCGATGAGAAGAAGGATATCCTCCTCTCTGCCTGTTTCGGCATTTACATACACGATAAAGTTTTTACCCATGTATGCGCCCTTGAACTCATAGCACAGCACCTCTCGCAGCGAATCCTTCGGTATTACCGCAAGCGACGCGACGCTGACATCAAGATGAGCTGAAACACACGCCTTTGCCTCATCGTCATTAAGCACCGCGCCGGACACGTCACGCACATGGTGATTCATAAGATATCCCTTTGACTCCATACCTATCACGTCGCCGCTGTCTAACGCAACCTTTACCTTTATGAGATCACTGTAACATTTAACGCCGTCCTGAGAGTATGCAAAATTTATTGTTGCAACATTATCGCCGGATTCGTAATAGCTGCTTACCATATCTCTGAAACCATGCTCTTCAAGAAAGCTTTGCGCCCGCTCTGTCGCTTTATCAATATTATACTTGCTTTTGCTCACATCGCGGTGTTCAAGGAAATACAGAATATACCCGCCTTTTTTGGTCACGCTTATTGTCAGATGATTGCCGTTTTCAGACTTACCGAAACAATACGCGTCAATTGCGGTGTTTGTCATTTCATTTTCAAATTTCAGATTTTTGCCTCTGTCGCCGAGAAATTCTGCAGCGCGGCGCATAGCCTCTGCCTGCGATATCTCCTCCGCGTCCTTTATCATATATGATTCCTGATTTTCTATGTGTTCCGAAAACGGCCCGTCGTATATAAGCGACGGATAGCCCTCAAAGGATTTTTCTACATTTTCAAGATCGGCTAATATTCCGCCGTCATCGGCAAATGCCTGAATTATAAGTGACGCGTCCGCCGTCTTTAAATCGAGCTCACCCGAATATATTTTTTGCTCCATCTCACTCAGATTCCTGCCGAGCTTTGACGCGTACTCGTTCAATTTATTTAACGTGTCATATTCCTCATCCGTTATCGTTTCGCCGTTAATCATTTTCTGAGTCAGAACAAACGTATAATCTCCCACCTGTGAAAGGAATTTAGCCGTATTTTCAAGATTTACATCCTCCTGCGGCAGCTCACCGAAGCATGATTTGGCCGCAGCGGACTGCATGAAAATTTCGTTTGAAATAGATGCAAGCTGCGACGGTGATGACGCGATCTGCGCCTTACTAAGCAGAGAATCTATATTATTTACATAATCCGTAAGCTCAAAAAAAGCTCTGTCATAGCCGTTATTTACGGCAGTGTCAAGATTTTTATTCCTGTTATAGCACCTTATCCACATTATAATTGCAAATATAAGAGCAAGTCCCAGAATCGTATATACTGCCGCATGTATTTTATTTGTTTTTGACATAATACCCTCCTTTACCTACAAAACCTATGCTTGCCAATCTGAACGATTAATTCGCGCGACCATATCCATGAGTTAGTCGCGGTATCGGGGTTGAAATAATATATCGCACCGCCTGACGGATCCCAGCCGTTCATGGCGTCCCGACATGCCTTGTACACCGTAGAATTCTCGCTTATGGCAACATTGATCTGCCCGTCTGAAACAGCGGTAAATGCTCCGGGCTGATATATTACGCCGGAAATAGTATTTGGAAATGATGAATGCTTGACTCTGTTGAGTATCACAGCTGCCACTGCAACCTGACCGGCATAAGGCTCGCCTCTTGCTTCTCCGTTAACCGCACGCGCTAACAGCTGCGCGTCGGAGCTTGCGGCGTAAACATGCACGGATGGAAACCGTATAATCGCAAGAAACATAATTACAGACATTGTTATTATTGATACTATCTTTTTCATTTTTATCCTCCATAAAAAAATGATTTTTCTTAGTATGTTCATCTATGTATAAAATTATTAAAACTGTTAAGAATTTATTTGCTAACATAAAAAATAAGAAAGGATTTAATACAATGAAAAAATTTATATTCCCCGCAGTATTTTTAACTATGCTTATACTCTCAGTATTCGCATATGCTAAAGACGCTTCAGACAATCTTAAAGACTCGCTCGTTCGGCTGCATATCATTGCAGAGAGTGACTCGGATTATGACCAAAGCATTAAGCTTGCAGTCCGTGATGAGGTGCTTAGCTCCGTAAAGAATGTTGACCCGGAGAATACAGCCGCATTCACCGCCCACGCCGAGGCAGCAGCAAATGAATATCTCGAAACTAATAATATCCCTTACCGCGCCCATGCAGAATATGGATTGTTTGATTTTCCCGTGAAGCAGTATATGAATATAACCCTTCCCGCGGGAAGGTATTACGGAGTGCGAATAATCCTCGGCAGCGGTTCAGGGCAAAATTGGTGGTGCGTAATGTACCCGCCGCTATGCGTGAACGGAAATAATGCGTATGCCGATGATAAAGCCGAAACGGAATTAAAAAAGCATCTGCGTGACGATACATACGATATCATCACGTCAGATGCCAGCAAAAAGCAGGTACGCTTCCGCATTGTTGATTTTATTAATTCGCTGCGATAAGCAAAAAAATAACGGCACAAATGTGCCATTATTTTTTACTTATTTATCTTTGTACACGTCCCGAGCCGTCTCCGCCGGCAAGTGTTTCAACTTCTTCTCTTGTTACGAGGTTGAAGTCACCAGGAATTGTGTGCTTAAGAGCTGATGCTGCAACAGCATACTCGATAGCAGCCTTCATACGGTCAACAGGAGCCTTGTCCGCATTGTCAAGAAGACCGCAGATAAGTCCGCCTGCAAATGAATCGCCGCCGCCTACACGGTCAACGATCGGGTTGATGTCATATCTTCTTGAACGATAGAACTCTCTTGAAGCACCGTCCATGATACATGCTGACCAGCCGTTATGTGAAGCTGAGAATGACTCTCTGAGTGATGAGATCACGTACTGGAAGTTGAACTTATCGCACATCTGGTTGAAGATATCCTGATAGCCTGCCATCTCAAGCTCGCCGCTTGTAACGTCAGTCTCGCCCGGCTTGAAGCCGAGAACCTTTTCAGCATCCTCTTCGTTGCCGATACATACGTCAACATACTGCATGAGGTTTGTCATAACCTTCTGAGCCTTCTCTGATGACCAAAGCTTCTTTCTGAAATTAAGGTCACATGAAACTGTTACGCCATGAGCCTTAGCTGCTTTACAAGCCGCCTCTGTAACCTCAGCCGCAAGGTCTGATACAGCAGGAGTAATACCCGTGAAGTGGAACCAGTCTGCACCCTCAAAGATTGCGTCGAAATCAAAATCATCAGCTGTAGCTGTAGCGATTGATGAATTAGCGCGGTCATATGTAACATTTGATGGACGCATTGAAGCACCTGTCTCAAGGAAATATATACCTAATCTATCGCCGCCCTCTGCGATATGCTTTGTTTCTACGCCGTATTTTCTGAGCGCTGCAATTGCGCACTTACCGATCGGGTTCGCCGGAACCTTTGTTACGAATTCAGCGTCATGACCATAGTTTGCGAGTGATACAGCAACGTTTGCCTCGCCGCCTCCATAATTTATATCAAACTGTGTTGCCTGAATGTACTTCTGATTTCCGGGTGTTGAGAGTCTCAACATGATTTCACCCATTGTTACTACTTTTGCCATAGTTAATATTTTCCCCTTTCGATTATATAGCAGTTAAAATTAAAGAGCAGCACGAGCAGCCTTGATGTTTGCGATAAACTTCTTAGCCGTCTCTGTGATTGCCGCATAGTCACCTGTCTTAGCACCCTTTGTGAGTGATGATCCTGCGCCTACTGCAACAACGCCTGCCTTGATCCAGTCGCCAACGTTATCAGCATCAACGCCGCCTGTAGGCATCATCTGAGCCTGCGGAAGCGGACCCTTGATGTCCTTGATGATTGTCGGACCGAAGAGATCTGCCGGGAATATCTTAACTATATCAGCACCTGCCTCCATAGCTGTGATTACCTCTGTGATTGTTGCGCAGCCCGGCATATACGGAACTCTGTAACGGTTACAAAGCTTTGCTGTTTCCGGATTGAATGCCGGTGAAACGATGAAGTTTGCACCTGCGAGTATTGCTACTCTTGCTGTCTCAGGATCAAGAACAGTACCAGCGCCGAGCATCATCTCGCCGTTCGGATACTTCTCAGCCAACGCTGCAATAACCTTATCAGCGCCAGGTACTGTAAATGTAAGCTCAATACCGTTACAGCCGCCTGCAAGACAAGCGTCGCTGATTTTTATAGCTTCCTCTGCACTGTTAGCGCGAACAACTGCAACAAGACCACAGTCAGTAAGCTGCTTTAATACATCTTCTTTTTTTATCATTGGATTTTTCCTCCTTGCATATTTTAGATAATTATATTTTAACATATTTTGTACAACATTTCAAGTATAAGATTTAATTTTATTGATTTTTTGTTAAAAATATGGTACAATACATTTATAAGGGAGGTGAGGCCCTATGTACGGCTATGATATTTTCCATGATGACATTATGAATACGCTTATAGGCAATCAAAGAAACGGTACTAATGCAAACACATATATATTTGAAGGAGTTAAAGGGCTTCGCACTTATGAGGCAGCACTCCTTTTTGCAAAATCTCTCGTATGCAATAATCCCGCCTCTGCCCCATGCTGCAGCTGCAGCTCGTGCACAGAGGCTCAGGCCGGCGTGCATCCTGATATTATTCATGTGAACCGTGAAAAAGACAGAGCGTCACTCGGTGTAAATCCGATAAGGGCTATGATAACCGAATGTATGATAAAGCCTTTTTTCGATCATCATAAGGTATTTATTATAAAGGAAGGGGATCTGCTTACAACCGAGGCGCAGAACGCATTCTTGAAAATAATAGAAGAACCGCCCGAATATGCTGTTTTCATTATCATATGCACCAATTCTGAAATATTACTTGAGACCGTCCGTTCAAGGTCGATAACCGTGAGCTTCCCGCCTGTCAGTGACGCGGCGGTGAGACGCTATATAGAAAACAAATACCCTGACGAGCCGCGTATAGATTTTCTTGTTAAATATTGCTCCGGCATCCCCGAAGCGGCGGATGACGTAATTTTAAGGGAGGATTTTGAAGTTCTTCGTGACGAGGTACTGAGTCTTGTGCCGAAAATACTTTCTCAGAAAAAAATCTATGCATTTGATGTCGCCGATTATTTTGAAAAGAATAAGACAATTGCAGGTGAGTTGTATGATATGCTGCTTATGTACTTAAGAGATGCGCTCATAACCTGCATGGGAACTCCGGATAAAATCGTAAACACCGATAAATCCGATAAAATAAATATTCTCGCGTCAACATATACGTCAGAGCTTATTTCGTGCGCCATAGATGAAATAATAGCAGCGCGCCAAATGCTTGACAGATACGTTAAGGTATCTGCTACCGCACTGCACGCCGCGCTTAAAACGCGCAAAAGCTATTGATGAATCAAAGATGATTTGTTAGAAGTTACCATAAAAATCATTAATTAATGATTTTTTTTGTTGACTTCTACTATGATTTGTGATATAATGACATTATAAATCATATTGGAGGTCGTTTCATGAAAAATCTATACACAAAACCGGAATTAAAAATATCTGTATTTGGATCGGAAAATGTTGCTACAACAGCATCTAATCCCAATGTACAACAGATTAAAGATGAGTGGAAGGATTTTGCAAGTATAACAGAAACTCGTTTTGCGGATCTCAAATATGTTAATTAAAAAACTATCAAAGGAGCTGCTTATTTTGCAGCTCCTTTATGGATTACTTAACTTTTAGTCTTTCTGAGCATCGCGCCCTCACATACAGGCTCGTATACGTTCATCGTTACTATCTGCTCCGGGTGCGGCGCAACCGTTATCGGCTGCCCTTCCTCGTCCCGCATATCCTCAGCCGTTATTGTAATATACGGCTTCATAGGCTGCAGTATTTCAATCTCGTCGCCCTCAAAAAAACGGTTGCGCTGGGTGACGGTCATTCTCCCCGTTGCGGCATCATATGACTTTACTATACCTATAAGCTCATAATCGCGTATATACGAGCTTGTTTCATACACCTGAGCGTCCGCTCCAGGCTTCCCGAAATAGAAACCGGTTGTGTACGGGCGGTGACTCACCTTGCAAAGCTCTTTAAGCTCGTCCGGATTAAATTTATAGTTCTCGGGATCTTCAAAATACCGGTCTATCTCTCGTCTGTACGCACCTACAACAGTCGCGACATAAAATGCGGTCTTCACTCTGCCCTCTATTTTAAGACTTGTAATTCCCGACTGTATAAGCTCCGGGATATGCTCAATCGTACACAAATCCTTTGAGTTAAAGATGAACGTGCCTCGCTCATTCTCCTCTATCTTGAAATATTCTCCCGGTCTTTTCTCTTCCACAAGTGAATAATTCCAGCGGCACGGATGTGCGCACGCGCCCATATTTGAATCGCGGCCTGTCATGTAATTTGAAAGCAGGCACCTTCCCGAATATGATATACACATTGCGCCGTGTATGAACGCTTCAAGCTCTAAATCCTCGGGTATATTTTCACGAAATTCCGCAATTTCTTTAAACGACATCTCTCTGCCTAAAACAACGCGGCTGGCTCCCATTTTATGCCACATGATCGCAGTCTTATAGTTTGTATTGTTCGCCTGTGTGCTGACGTGGATCGGGATCTCCGGTGCAAGCTCACGCATCATCCCGAACATTCCGAGATCGGCTATGAGAACAGCGTCAAACCCTAAAGGTCTGATTTCCTTTATAAATTCCTCGAACTGTTTTATATCCGCATTATGCGGAATGATATTCGCGGTAAGATATACCTTTTTCCCTCTGTCATGGGCATATTTCAAGCCCTCCTTCATATCATCAAGAGAAAAATTCTCGGCTGCAACGCGCAGTGAAAACGAGCTGCCGCCGATATATACCGCATCAGCACCATAATCAATTGCTGTTTTCAGTTTTTCAAGACTGCCTCCAGGGGCAAGTAATTCAGGTTTCTTCATATTTATATCCTTTATATCAAATCAATACCATATCCATATACTCGTATGGTTTTCTTTGAGCTGTCTATAGCTGTCAATGCCGTGTCTGAACCGCAGCTTCCCGATAATCGAAAGCTTACTGCAAACGAGCCAGTACCGCTGCCTGACCCGTAATATACCGAATATGCCGCAAAAGAGCCGCTCCCGAATGTACCGGAGCCTAAACCCGATCCTGACGACACAAATGAGCCGCCTGAACCTGAGGATACCGCAGCAACCACTGTCATAGGTACTCTTGTATCTATTCCATATTCCGACTTGTATTGGGGATAGATCCCTTCAAAGCTCATCCCTGCAGCATCCGCTTCCCGGCGGCTGCACTGCACAATCACCTTTACCGGACCGATCCTGTCAAAACTTACACCGTGTACCTTTGGTATGTTAAATACACCTGCACATAAAGTAATATGCCGGACTCCCTCAGTAATCGCTGTATCAAGCTCGCTCTGTCTGTAAACAATCGTGTCTGCCATAACACTGCCCCTATCTCTTAATGCTATTAATCATATTTTAAATATATATTCAGTAAACAAACATTTATTCCGATTGATAATGTATCTCCGCAGACTTATATTTAGCTATTGAATCAGCCTTGACATTCGTCTCTGTTAAACCAATTCCTACCCACTGCATCCGAGTACCTGTATAGTATATATCTGTGATACTATTACAATCAGCAAATGCGCTCATCGCCATATAAACAACACTTTTCGGAATTCTTATACTTTTCAGCGAGCTGCAGCCCGATAAAGCATTTCCCTTTATTTTTTGCGCGCCGTTCGGCAGCTCTATACTCGACAGCGATTTACAACCGGCAAATGAATATTCTCCCAGATTGATTATTGTATCGCCTAATTCTACACTTTGCAATGATGTACAATTATAGAATGCATAATTACCGATTGATGTAACGCCGCTG
This sequence comes from Oscillospiraceae bacterium, assembly GCA_022509005.1. GTDB lineage: Bacteria > Bacillota > Clostridia > UBA1381 > UBA1381 > Ornithomonoglobus. The sequence continues at coordinate 15,990 of JAFLUC010000016.1, forward strand.
TCTATAACTACCTTTTGTATATCTTTTCCTGCATATGCCGGCAGATTATCTGATGAATAATCCCACATATCACCGGTTCCGCTTATTCTCAGAACTCCTTTATTAACCTTATATGTCAGATTATCTCCGCATCTGTTATAATCAACCGTGACAGTCTTGGTTTCCGGTATCCAGCCTACATCTGCGCCCATAGTTTCGGCAATTATACGCACCGGTACAAGTGTACAGTCTGTTTCGTCAATGTACGGTGCTTCAGGCATATGATATTCTTCCGCTACTACAAGCAGCTTGTTTGGATCTGTGCTTTCCTCATATACGCTGTTTTTTGATTTATACAATGAATGTGAACCAAGATAGAGGTCTATTCTTATGTCCTCATCTGATTTTATTGCCCATATTCTGAACCACTCTTCACCCGATTCATTTGTTCCCTTATTGTATGAAACAGAGAATCCGAGTGCCTCAAATATGAGTCTGAACGGAACCATTGTAGTACCGCTTCCTATTATTCTTGGGAAGCCTTCATCAAACACCAGTTTTTCGTCATTTACTACAATACTTATACCGTCATCAGCCGATACCGGAATTGTACAATAACTAAAAATCATCACCGCGGATATCAGTACCGCAAATACTTTTTTTATATTTTTGATTAACATATTACATGTCCTCCTTAAAATTAAATATTTTTTAATCATATTGTCCGCCCTCACCATACTGTGATCCGTGCGAAGCCGATGAGCCGCCGGAGCTGCTGCCGCTTGATGTACTGCCGCCGGAACTTCCGCTTGATGTGCTGCCTGATGAACTACCTCCGCTTGATGTACCGCCTGACGAGCTCCTTCCGCTTGATGTGCTGCCTGATGAACTACCGCCGCTTGATGCGCTGCCCGATGAGCTTCTGCCGCTTTGAGTATTGGTTGAACGATTTGAAGATGTGCCGCCGGATGATTTGCTGCTTGATTTGTTACCAGAAGCCGAAGACGCGTTCCCGCTTGAACTACTCTTCCCCGCTGCACTGTTTGCCGCCGCGCTTTTTGCTGCCGCTTCATCAGCTGCTATCTGAACTGCGGTATTATAAGCTGTGTTCATATTATCCACTGCCGGCTGCACTGTATCTGTATAATACTGCTTTGCAGCCTTCACATCATCTGATCTTTCAGTTGATTCTGCTTTTTCTTTAAAATTGTTTATTGCCGAAGTCAGCTCATTCTCCTCATTGGTAAAGTGATCGTGATTGACGGTGTTATCATTCTGAGCCTTTTCAAGCACTGCATTGGCTTCAGATAACAATGTATCAAGCTCTGCCTGCCCTTCTTCGACTTCCTTTTTTTCTTTTTCTGACATGACAACCGTTACTTTAATTGTGCCGCTGTAGATATTTGTTTCTTTCTTGGAAGTGTCCGCACTATATTCATATGTAATTTCAGCCGATCCGACGTCTGAACATAAAATATATATTTCTCCATCTTCATTGACAATTTGCACTACATCGGTATTGCTGCTTTCGGCATTGATGTCAGCTTCGCTCTCCAAAGACAAAACATCAAGTATTGCCTTTTTACTGCCGTCCTCAAGCTCAAGCTCAATATCATCTGAAACGATTTTATTTTCTATATGACTGTTTTCTTCTCCGTCTGTATGACTGCCGATTATTTTATAAGCTGCTATACCGATTCCTGCAATAACCGCGATAATGCACAAAATGCATATCGTCACACGAATACCTTTTTTACCCTTGTTATTTCCGGAAGTATTTGTTCTTTTTTCCTTTTTCTGTTTCGTATTTTTTTCTTCTCTATTCAGATTCGGATTCGTGTTCGGATTCAGATTCGGATTCGTATAACCTGTATTTACCGGATTAATACCGATAAATACCGATGACTTTTTTCTCTTTAAAAGCCTTTCAAGATCTGATCTCATATCTTTGGCATTACTGTAACGATCCTGAGGAGAATACGCGCAGGCCTTCATTATGATCCTCGCAAGTTCATCCCCCGCATTGGCAGGTCTCGGGATAGGCTCTCCTGTCATGCGCCTTGCCATCGCGCTTTCGCCATTTGCAAATGTTCTGTCAGTTCTGAATGGTTCCATGTTATTGTTAAGTAATCTGTACATAACAATTCCCAATGAATATATATCAACACTTGCATTGTATTCCTGACCTTTATATATCTCCGGCGCCATATATGTATATGTACCCTTTTGAGAAAGACCTCCTGAGGTTTTCTCCAAGGTTCTGGCAACACCAAAATCACCAAGCTTAAAATCACCTATATCAGACATAAAAATATTACTCGGTTTTATATCTCTGTGTATAATATTGTGATTACGGCAGACTTCAAGTGCCTTGCAGATATCTATGCCAAGCTTGATAACATCCTGCGAGTTGGGGGCATGCTGGGAAAAATACTGATTCATAGGAGTAAGAAGCTCCATTCTTATAAATATATCCCAGCCTATGCCTTCACTTCTTTTTACAACATCATGGTCCTCATAGCTCACAATATTACTGTGTCCTCTGAGCTTTGACATGATCTGAAACTCTTTAATGAACTCTTCAACAAAGCCGTAGAAATATGATGTAACGCTCTGCTCATCAAGATCATAGTTGTCCTCACGATAGCTTCGAAGCTCGTTTTCATTGTTCGGAATTGATATAACCTTAAGAGCAGATTTCATATTGCTGAAATCTTTTCGTTCAATCTCGAAAACAGTTCCGTAAGCGCCTCGGCCGAGTTCTCTTGTTATACGCCATTTACCATCGATAGGCTCATATCTCTTGTAATCATTATCTGCCATTGTAGCATCACCTCCTGTTCTTAATATGATATTGTTATTGCATTTGAACCTGCATATACAGGGATCTCATACGATATCTGCGCACCCGGCAGTTGGGCAAACAGTTTTTCAAGCAATACAGCCTGGGCAGTTGCCCAAGTTATATCCGAAGCATACAAGTGCTGACCCGGATTATCCGGATTCCAGCGCATCTTATAGAGCGTATTCTGTCGTCCATTTGGACTGTTAATATACATCTCGCTTATCCATTTTGCTCCGCCCTTAATGGCAGCGTCAACACTGGTCCAGCCAAGCTCGTATGCTTTCGCTGTCGCTGTTGCTATAGTATCAGTATCGGTTGCTCTTATACCATATACATTGTATACGCGAGTACCGTTTATCAATACTCCATTTGCGAGCTGAGAGGTTCCGTATCCGGTCTCAACACAAGAATGAGCAACAAGATAGAGCTCGCTTATGTTGTATTCTCGCGCCGCCTCAATGAACACATCCGCCTTTCCGCTCAATACTCCCTTGCCTTCGAGGAATGAGGCAAGCACATCACGGCTTATACCGTTATACTGTGAAAGGTCCATAAACTGATATTTATATGCGCCCTCGCCGAATTCGTTAGGATCAAGATACATTCTGACCTGTTCTCTTGTCGCGGCCTTTATTGACGAACCGTCATTATACTTAGGCGCCGCGCCCATCTGCATATCTGCCATCATATCAAGCGAATGGGCATATGCGGTATATTTAATTCCACCTGTTATATTGTAGCTCGGGTTAATATCGATCTCCGGTCCTGCCGTTCCGCCTGTTACTGTAATCGTAATTGAATCCGACGGTCCGTCTGTACTCTTTGCTGTGATTTCTGCCGTACCGGCTTTAATCGCCTTGACTGTGCCTGTCTGTGACACTGTCGCGACAGACGTATCAGAGGACGACCATCCTACATTCAGATTACGCGCATTTAAAGGTAAAACCGAGGCTAGTCCTGTCCATGTCTCACCTGTATTGAGCGTTATATCATCCTTATTTACTATCTCAACAGATTGTGCCCTTATAACCTCATTTATTACATTTACAAAGCATTTTGCGGTATAGTTCCCGTCCTCAGTTGTTATAACGATCTCTGTGAGTCCGGTTTTCCCCGGCTTAAGATGACCTGTCTGGTCAACAGTTACTATCTCCTCATCCTTTGATCTCCACTGTACCGCTGTATTTGAAGCATTTGCCGGAATGAGCGTTGCTTCAAGCCGCATTCCTGTATCAGTGGTATAAAGATTAACAGTGCTTTTATCAAGAAATACTCCTGTTACAGGCTGGATTATCTGAAGATAGGCTTTTGCCTGATTTCCTGTATAATCATTTTTAACCGTCAGCTCCACGCTTCCTGGATTCTTCACAATAATATTCCCCTGAGAATCGATTTCAGCCACCGCAGGGTCCGAGGATATGAATTCTAATGTCCTGTCCTCAATTATTATAGGGTATAATTCAGCATCCAGCTTTAACGTCTCCTGTGCTCCGTCCTTCATCGTTACAGTATTTTCATACCATGAAAGGAATATTGCGCTTTTAGGCGCATCGCCCCTTAACATTCCCGTATCAAACATGGGAAACCTTGTTATTATATGGTCATACTCTGTTTTATTATACCGTTTGTGATCATTTACCGTCTTTATTGCAATCGAAGCAAAGACTATTATTATTATAAATGCCACACCAAGCACACACATTTTTTTTCGTGTCAGATGACGCTTAATATTTTTGTAGAGTTTCTTTATATGTGCCATGATAATTTTATTTAACAATATTTTTACTCCGTAAATCTTTTTACAATATATTCATTCGCCGTGTTCTCCAGCTTATCATCGAGCTCTGAAAGACCCTCAAATCCGGGATATTTATGCTTCAGAGCATTTCTAAGAATATAGTCGCACAGCTTCGGATTCTTAGGAAGAAGCGGTCCATGCAGATATGTTGCGACAACATTCTTGTAAACAACCCCTTCTACGCCTGAATTTTCTTCGTTTCCATAGCCATAAACCACTCTTCCGAGCGGCTTATGAGAGCCTATATATGTTCTTCCGCCATGATTTTCAAATCCGACGATCTTCTGATCAATAAAATCCGCTTCAAGAACTATATTGCCTATAAGACGCTTTTTGCCCTGCTCCGTATATATATCCAGTATTTCAAGCCCTTGTATTGTTTCATCCTCAAGCTTGTAATATTTACCGAGCAGCTGATAACCTCCGCATACGGCAACAAGTGAACCGCCGTTTTCAACAAAAGCATGAAGCTCCTGTTTATGTTCGAGAAGTCTTGAGCACACAATTTTCTGCTCTCGATCCGAGCCGCCGCCCAGAAATACTATATCTATATCCGATATATCAAAACCTGTATCATCACAGGTGTATGATACAACCTCAGCTTCTATCCCGCGCCATAATAGTCTGCGTTTAAGACATTCAATATTCCCTCTGTCGCCGTAAAGGTTAAGGAGATCGGGATATAAATGCATTATTTTAATTTTCATCATGCCTTCTCTCCCCTCTCAAGCTCCTTAAGCACAGCCTCAGTAGGATACAGCGCCGTATAGTTGACAAGCACATATACAACCTCATTGTCTGTTTTAAGCGCGGCCTTAACTGCCTCCTTCATGCTGTCGGTCATCATATCCACATCAATACCGGCATATTTAAATCGCAGAGTTATATCATAAACTCTTATTCCGGTTGTTGTAAGCGTATTTAGATTTTCATCCTTTATTTTATGGAAGTCAACATCCCACAGCCATGAAACATCTCTGCCGTCATTTGCGAGGTCATTGATCGCAATAATAACATCTTTTTTACGCTCATCCGTGTTAACGGTTGATATAGCCTGATTAAAGCCCGCGGGATTCTTTGAAAGACTAAGAATTACCGGCTTACTGAAGCTGAATTCCTGCATTCTGCCTATCTGTGGCTTATACGCTTTAAGCAGACCCGCAAAATCCTCTGTTCCCTCGCCCGCTATATCCATAGCGGCATAAACTGCGGCAAGATTATATATGTTATAGAAGCCCTTATAGTTGACCTCCATAGGCTTACCGTTTATCGAGAACCTTATTGGTGTTTTAAGCGATACGTCCTTTACGTCATATTGCGGACGAGGACGCGTGTAACCGCAGTTCGGGCAATTAAATTTTCCAAGCTGACTATAATGATAATACTCAAAATCAAGCTCCCGACCGCATATAGGACAGAAACGACCTTCCTTGGTATCATCCACCTGCGGGAGAACCTTTTCGGAGATCCCGTAATATGACGCGCTGACTCCTTTTTCTCTGCCGAACTGTACGCAAAGCGGATCATCGGCATTCAAAACAAGCTTAACGTTTCCTGCCTCTTTTATAGCTCTCTTGATAATATCAACCGTAATGTCAATTTCACCGTAGCGGTCGAGCTGATCACGGAACAGATTTGTTATAACCATTATATCAGGCTTAACCTGTTTAAACACGATAGGAGTGTATGCCTCGTCTATCTCGAGACATGCGTAATCGGCGTCTATCTTTCCGAAAATGCTTGCGGCCTGCAGATATGCTGTCGCAACTCCGCTGAGCATATTGGCACCAAGTCTGTTGCAGAGCACTTTGTAGCCCTTTGCTTCAAGAGCGGATGCCATAAGATTGTTTGTTGTTGTTTTTCCGTTTGTTCCGCAGGTTACAATAACCTTCTTCTTTACAATTTTATTTATATCATTTACAAGAGTCGGGCATATTTTAAGTGCAAACGCGCCCGGACTTGATGAGGATTTTTTTCCTATAATTTTACCGGCAACAGTAAGGAGCTTACCTGCCCATATAGCGATTAGCTTTCTCAATTACCGCTGACCCTCCCTTTCGGCTATTTTGATGAAGTGATCCTGCCCTTCTTGGAATTAAACGAAACAGCATTACTTGTATGCTCTGCTCCGTAAATATCCTCCGCAGTATATGTCAATGCATATTCACCGTCTTTTATTTGTTTCTCGTTGATTACAGCTGTGCCTATTCCCATGCGCACTGCGCTTCCCTCGACATACTTTGAAGTGTCCTGACCGTATTCCTCATATATCGGAGTGACAACATCACCCGCTTCAAGCTCTGTGACTTCTCTTTCAGCCATACCGGTATACTTTCCCACGCCCTTCCAGACGCCGAGGAATTTATAGGTTCCTGCCTTTTTTCCTGTTTTCACTTTTACCATTCGTATATTTTTCAGTTCACCTGACTGTATAACAGGTATTGAATATACATCGTAATCCTTATTACTGCTCACCCGATACATTGAAACAGGCGTACCGCCGAGCATGGGAATTTTATTTTTCACTGTATGTGAATATCCTTTTTGTGCGGAATCAAATTCCACAGAATAATCTCTATAGAGAAAAACATATTTTCCTGTGTTTTTGTTATACATGTAATAATTGACTCCGGCTCTCTTGAACATATCTATATTATTTGAAGTCATGCTGAAGGTTCCCGACGGATCATAGGATGCATCTATACTTATGTCTTGACTGACCTCATTATACTGCTGCCAAGCCGCGGAATCCTCGTAATTATATCTCCGGTCTTCAACTCCGGGGTTTATACAGGTTTTTTCAATGAACTCAAGATAATTTTCACTGTCGCATATATCCCGATATTTGCTTATTTCAGCAGCCTTATAATCAGAGGGATAAAATACGCCCAGTCCGGAAAGCTCCGTACGGTATTGATTTGTCTTCTTGTACACAACAGCATCGGAAATTGCTGTTTTCAGATTTGAAGCAGCCCTTTCTGATCTGTTTTCAAGCGCGTCGGCAAGACTGCCTGTATCTATAAGATTTGAATAGCCTTCCCATTGTGAATTTCCGCCGAGATATTCAAGATTATTTAATGAGCTTTGCAAAGTGCGCAGATTTACATACGTATCTGCAGCATCTGCCATTACCATTGCCATACTGTCAAAGGTTTGCGCCAGCTTTGAATATTTTGTTAAATCAGTTACTGCCATTGATACAAAATACTCTTCGGCATCAGCGGCATTATCCGAAACACCATCGCAAATCTCCTTACCTACCTGAGCAGGAGACGCGGAAGGATTTTCCGATAAGTATTTGAACAGCTTCTTATAATCCCAGCCATCTGACGGAATTATATCCTCTGACGCTACCATATAATCAGCATACAGCGACAGTGCAGAAGCTGTTTCGATATTTGACATTAAACTCGCGTCAAAGCCTATTATATCCATTTTTACATCAAGGCTGCCAAATGCTGATTTCAATTCATTGAGTGACAAGCTGTCGAACTTATAATTTGAATCATACGCAACTCCGCCGACAGGTCCGCCGCCATGATCCCATATAACCGTCATATAATGCTGGGCCGGGTAATTTTCAATGCTCCAGGATAAAAACCCGGTAAGTGTGTCAGGGCTTCCCATGTTCTTTGACGATGACTGATTTATCAGTCTGATACCGTTCTTCTGGACAATAAAATCCTGCTGATAATCGCTGTATATATCCGATATATCCCATGAACGGCTCCCGCCTGTTTCCACTATAACATTTATATTCTCCGGCAGATTATACGCAAGAGAGCTGAGCACACGACTTGCGCTGTTATTCTCTTCTTCAAGCTTGGATCCGCACATATAAAGCATAACCGTCCAGCTCTCGCCCGTTGACGCTCTTCTCGAAACCTCATCCTGCACGATTACGCCGCTTTTGCATCCGCATAAAAGAAGTATTAATGCTAGCATAACACTAATTATTGTATTTCTTTTTCTCATTAAAATCCAACTTTCCGATAAATTAACAATAACCATTGATGCGAACGAAATAAAGGGCGGTATGTCATCCAAAGCATACGGATGACAGATACCGCCCCTTCACGATATTAGATCATTCTGCTGCCGGTGCGCCAACCGGGCATGCGCCTTCGCAAGCACCACACTCAACACATGTATCTGCATCGATTATGTATGCTGCATCACCCTCTGAAATCGCACTAACAGGGCATTCAGCTGCGCAAGCACCACAGCTGATGCATGTATCCGCATCAATTTTATAAGCCATAGTTTTACCTCCTTGGAATTATAATATTTCAGACTATTTTGTCTTAATATTATTATACCATGCTTTTCGCCGAACTTCAAGTGTAAATTTAAAACTTTTTATTTTTTTCAAAATAAATGGCTCATGCTTTTAATTTTCAGTTATCCTTATGGTCTGTCTGATGAGGTCTTTTTTTGTAACGTCTTGTACGGTTTGGTTTAACTGGACCCTTACGCTCCGTTCCCTTGTTCTCCTGTATAGGATCTTTTACTTTTTTCTCTGATTGTTTCGGTTTTTTATCCTTGTTATCATCAGTTCTCTGTTTGTATCTATTGTTTTTATGCTGATGCTTTTTCTTATCGGAAGGCTTTGGTTCATTAAACGAATCTGCCATCACCATCATATCTGGCAATATTTCATCCTCAGGCTTTGCATCGCTGCGCGCCTCTCCCGGCGGTGTTATTTCAGAAACATCAAAATCCTTCATAACAGTTTCTTCGTTTTTCTCAAAGCGTACCTTTACTCTTCCTTGGAGAAGAGCCACGCTTGCGACTGTTCCCTCACCTTCGGGGGTGTTTACTGTTGAGCCGACTTTTGGAGATTCTGCGATAAGCTCCTCATATGTGTCCTGTTCATATTTAAGGCAGCACATAAGCCTGCCGCACGCGCCTGAAATCTTCGACGGATTAAGCGAGAGTCCTTGCTCCTTTGCCATCTTTATTGATACCGGAACAAATTCGCCAAGGAACTGGGAGCAGCACAGGTTTCTTCCGCATACTCCGATTGAACCTAACGTTTTCGATTCATCTCTTACGCCTATCTGCCTCAGCTCTATCCGTGTTCTGAACACAGCCGCGAGATCTTTTACAAGCTCACGGAAATCCACTCTGCCGTCAGCAGTAAAGTAAAACAGTATCTTGCTTCCGTCAAATGTATATTCAACCTCTATCAGCTTCATATCGAGGTGGTGATCCGCTATCTTTTCAAGACATATTCTATATGCCTCTTTTTCCTTTTCCTTATTATCCTTATAGCGCTCGGTATCTTCATCAGTTGCTATGCGCAATACCGACTTCAGCGGTTTCACTACAACAGCTTCATCAACCTCTTTAACACCGAGCGTTACCTCTCCGTATTCAACGCCGTGACTTGTTTCCACAATCACGTGCATACCGCGCTTTATATCAAGGTCCAAAGGATCGAAATAATACATCTTTCCGACCGGTTTAAACCTAACTCCTATAATCTTAGTCATTTTTATTCCTTTCACAGTCTATCTTTGCTATAAACTTTTCCGACGGCTGTATTATGACGCCGCGCTTTTCACCTTCCTTATCGGTGAATTCTATAAATAACAGCTTCTTAGTGCTGAAAACTGTTTTCCTCATATTATACGGGCGCTTCGGAAATGCTGCCGGTCTTTTGCCATAGCTCGTATTCGTTATATTTTTACATAACAGCTCGATCTCTTTATTGCGCTTGCCGATCATCCGGTTCACTCGCAGCCTGCCCGATTTTACTGTATATGTAAATCTTGCGGAATATCTTGTCATCACAAAAAAGCCGAAAACGCAGAATACCAGAATCGAAATGACTCCGCCTGCGAAATAATAGCTTCGGAAGAGGGTCATGATTATACCGCATACAAAATACAGCGCCGCAGCCCACAGCATGGCAAAACCGAATTCCTTTCCGCCTGCCGTAACCTCCTCTTTCATATCTGTACACCGCCTTTCTGATGACAACACTATTTAATTATAACTCATTTCCTGTTTGATGTCAATAAATTATCTGTTAATAATCTCGGTTATGTTATTAATCTTTATTGACAGCGTTCCGTCTTCATTTGTTATAATTTCAATATAATCAGGGTTTTTATAGTATTCGGGCGGGAATGAAAGATTAACGCCTGTATCTGTTACAAGCTTTATATCGGATGTCATTTTCTTTGTGAGATATTTTGATACCTCAACCATTTTCGGAACTCCTGCCCTTTCCAGCTTCTCGGAAAACTCGTCACGCATTGCCGGGAGTCCTTCAAATACCTTCTCGGCCACCTTCTCGGTGTCTACATACGAAAACTCGTTTTCTTCAATGCTTTCAGTTACATATTCCTTTATCCTTGCCTGCGTTTCTATTGTATCCGCGCCGTTTTCAAGCGCAACCTTTTTTGCGATCCGCTTCACTGTATTGGCGCTTTCACGCGGTGATATCTCAAACTCACATTCTAAGAGCAGTTCTGACATTATGTCAACAGTGTCACCGTCAATCTTCACATTTCGCCCTGCGTATCTGAGCTCGTCTGTTTTCAGGTTTATAAACGCGCTGTCGGCTATCTTCTGCGATACCGGCGGCAAGATCGCATAGTGGTTTATTATATTATTAAATATCTTGCCCTCCTCCTGTATAACAGAATGGGTTACGCCTATTTTATTGTCGCATTTCAAAATACCTATTATATTTTCTTCATTTACAACAAATTCTACAACGATAAGATCGGCGGATTTAGGCTCCTCCGAAGCTGAAATGGCCTCATAAAGACGCTCGGCTGCCGTTTGTGACAGCTCAACAAAGGTTGTCTCCCCCGCCGCATACTGATGAAGCTTAGCGCGAAAACCGCTTGTTTCCTTGAACTGCGCAGGGCGCAGTGATGAAGAATCATATATTTTTTCTATATGCTTTGTTATAAACGTATTGATCTCCGCATTCTCCACATCAAGAGGCTCGTCCGAGAACACGTTAATGCCCGAATTTGTATCAAGTATGTGAAGAATTGCCTTTTTTAATCCTACTATCATTATATTACTCTCCTATATGTTTATATATTACTTCTCTACATATTCATATATCACTTCGGAAGTTTCGCCAAAAAACGGGATCTGACCGTATGAATCATCAAGACCATCGCCTATCATTACAAGAATATATGGCCCCGACGGAGCATATACTATTGCCGCATCGCCCTGAACATATTCAAGCTCACCTGTCTTATTCGCGGTTTCCACACCCTCCGGCACACCTGACGGCAGCTTCTGCGTATGCTGCTGCTGTTTCAGATAGTTTAATATTTTTTCCGAATATTCCGGTGATATGATCGTTCCGTCCAGTATTCTGTGCAGATACGTGCCGCAGTCATTTACAGAGGTAAAGTTATAGTTCTTGTGCTCACCCTTAAAAAACTGTCCCGTATCGGCAAAGCCTTCGTTCTGCGCAGTTGTCGTTACAATATTCATGCCGTTTGTGTATGAGCCGCCTCCGATTTTCCTTGCAAGATCTGACCATGAATCATTGTCGCTGTATGTAAGCATTTTCCTTATTTCATCCTCAGTCGTGGAGGAAATTGACATCCTCCCGTTAGCCGCTTGATTGTAGACAGTCTCTGCCACAAAAAGCTTTATAAGACTTGCAGAATATACCTGATGGCTGTTAATCGATATAATATCACCCGTTTCATAATCCTCGAAATAGAGTGACCAATCGCCCTCTTTACTTTCGAGCATACTGATAAGAATATTTTCTAGTCTCGTATAATCCGGTTTTGGTTCCGGTGTCGGAGCGGGTGCAGCAGACATAGTTGAAATTCTTGCGTCTATAAACTGTTCCTCCGAACTTTCCGACGCTAAGAAAAAACATGAGCAAAGAACGGCTGCTATTATGCATAACAAAAGCTTTTTAACCATTTTCGCTGTTCCCTTTCTTCATTTCTATCAGTCTTTCATTGAGACCGGTAAACCGTTTTGTATATGAGTTGTTGTTTGTCATATTGATTATGGTACGCTCGCTTCCGACCAGAATTACCATTCTTTTTGCTCGTGTTATTGCAGTATAGAACAGATTTCTGCTCATAAGCATCGGAATATATGAGCACACCGGTATTACCACAAACGGAAATTCGCTGCCCTGACTCTTGTGTACCGTTATCGCGTATGCCAGATCAAGCTCGTCCAGACTTGCAAATGGATACTCAACCGTCTTATCCTCGTCAAACGTTATCAGCATATACTTTTCACTCTGGTGAATGCTGTTTATAATACCCATATCACCGTTATAGATACCACTGCCCTTTTCTCCATCGTTATCTGTATACTCCATATCATAGTTATTCCGCGTCTGCATAACCTTGTCGCCTTCACGGAATATCGTCTTGCCGTATTTATACTCCTGTCGGCCGCTCGCGGCTGGATTTATCACCCTTTGCAGGCTGCGGTTCAGCTCTACTGTTCCGGCAACACCTTTTTTCATCGGAGTCAGCACCTGAATATCATTTATAGGATTCAGAGAATACGTATCAGGCAGTCGTCTCTTATAGAGTTCCAGAACTGTTTCAACAGCCTTTTCAGGCGTGCTGCGCCGCATAAAAAAGAAATCCTTTGTATGGTCTCTTAGCTCGGGTACTTCACCCCTGTTTATTTTATGCGCATTTAATATGATAAGACTTTCCCGTGACTGACGGAATATCCTTGTAAGCTTTATTACAGGAATTGTTTTTGACTCTATCATGTCATAAAGCACATTTCCCGGTCCCACTGACGGAAGCTGATCGCTGTCGCCTGAGAATATAACCTTGCCCCCCGGCTTTACCGCGCGCAGAAATGATGCCATGAGCTGTGTATCTACCATGCTCACCTCATCAAGTATCACAACGTCTGCGGACAGCGGGTGTTCCTCATCATAGCTGAATACATGTCCGTCGCCCGAACGCTGTGCGCACAGCAGACGATGTATCGTTTTAGCTTCCCGCCCCGAAATCTGACTCATCCGCTTTGCCGCGCGCCCTGTCGGTGCAGCAAGCGCAACTTTGAGCTTAAGCTTTTCCATAAGACGTATCACGGTATTTATTGTCGTCGTTTTACCTGTACCCGGACCGCCTGTGAGAATCATGCAGTTTCCGGATAATGCTGTTACAACAGCATCTCTCTGCTCCGGCGCAAGCTTTATCCCCTGCTCGCGCTCAAAACTGTCTATCTCGATCTCGGCCTCCTCCTCAGTCATCGTATATTTCCCTTCTGAATTCCCCATAGCCGTAAGTCTTCTGGCAATATACGATTCGTCATGGTAAAAACCATAAAGGAAGCACGCATCGGTATTTTCAATATTATCTATAATTATATCACGTGCCGCAAGCAGCTCCGACAGCGCGTTTAAAACCTCGATTTCATTTACGTTGAGTTCATAGGTAACATGTTCAATAAGCAATGATTTCGGCAGATATACATTACCGTTTGAATAGCCTGCCTCCCGAAGAAAATATTTTATTCCGCTCTCTATACGCACCGGATTATTCTTCGGCAGTCCCATGCTTGACGCGATATTATCCGCAGTTCTGAAGGATATTCCTTCTATAGAATTTGAAAGAGAATACGGATTTTGCTTGATTTTTTCAACCGCGTTCGCGCCGAGTATTCTATGGATCTTTACCGCGGTTCCCGGCGATATATTATATTGCTGCAAAAACATTATTATGTTCTGAACGGCGCGCTGCTCGTTAAATGACTGGCTTATCATCATTGCCTTATCCTTGCTTATGCCTTTAAGCTTTGCCAAACGCTCCGGCTCTGCCGCGATAACATTAAATACATCATTGCCAAATTCATCAAAAAGCTTCTTGGCGGTTGCCTCGCGGACACCCTTTATAACACCGGAACCCAGGTATTTTATAATGGCCTGCTCATCGGACGGCATAACGGTTCTGTACAGCTCCACCTTGAACTGTTCGCCGTACTCAGGATGCGTCACCCACTCGCCTGTGAGCTCTGCGTTCTCGCCCTCTGATATTCCTGGCATATAGCCTACTGCGTAAAATTGTCCCTCTGCTTTGGAGTCCACCTCACATATTACATAGCCGTTATCAGGATTACTGTAAACAATATTTTCAATTACCGCATTTATAATAAGTCTGCTCATTTAACCACTTCTATTCTGCTGTTCTGCACTCCTGTAAGCGCCGCGCCCGACGCTTCAAGCAGCTTTATATATTCAATCTGTTCTCTTGTTATTTTCTCGCCAGTTATAACAATTGCCGTTCCCGGAGGATATGCGGTTATGACATCAGCAGAAATTCTGTTTTGCGCCTCGTCAAGCGCGATCCTTTCCGTATCGCCATACCATCCGTCGGCCGGTGAAATAATACCGGCTCTTGCCGGCGGCAATTTCAAAACAGGCTTTTCCGTTCTTTTAGGAACTATATCCGTTATATCCCGTAACGCGCTGAACAGCGCCATAAAGTCTGAATGCTTATTCCATGGCGTTGCAATCAGAACTATATTAAGATAATCTGCCATCTCCACGTCTATCCCGAAATGCTCCGAAAGCATTTCACTGACCTTAAAGCCTGTGATTTCATATTCTGAAAAATTAAGAACAATGCGTGTTATATCATCATTATCAAAAACGCGTATATCAGAAGCGCGGGCTATTGCCTCCCGAAATCTGCTGCATTCATCTGTTATATCCATATATTGCCGCTTTGCAAGCTGCGCCCGCGCGATATCGGCAGATGCCGCTATCGGATATGACGGGCTTGATGTTTCAAACGCCGCAATCGAGTGCCTCACACGATCTATGCTGATTCTGTCACTGCATATATGAAGATATGCTGCGCCTGTCAGAGCGTTCAGGGTTTTATGCGCGCTTTGGCAGACCATATCCGCTCCAAGCTCCGTCGCTGATTCCGGAAAAGCGTCCGAGCCGATAAAATGCGCGCCGTGCGCTTCATCAACGAGGAGCGGAATTCCGGCATCATGGCATGTTTTGGCAAGATACTGTATATTCTTTACTATACCATAATAGTTGGGAGATGTAACAATTACCGCCTTTATATCGGGAGTAAGCTCTATATCCTCATTACGCGTGGGAATTAGATAATCCTCGTCATAGCGTACCGGCATTATTTTCATCCTGAAACCGCATACTGCGCAGGTGTTGATTACACTCATATGACAATCTGCGGAAGCTAAAACAGTATCTCCGGGCTTTAAAACCGATGAAAGCATAACCTGTACTCCGGCGGTTGAACCGCATGTCAGTATAAAGCTTTGCTTTGATCTATACAGTTCGGCAAGCAGCTCGTTTGCCCGCTTTACTTCATCACTTTCGTGATGCAGATCAACCGTTGATGCAAGCTCGGTTACATCGCATTTCTGCAGATCCGGAGCCAGTCCGCGCAGATTCTTATGTCCCGGCATGGCAAATGATGTTCTGTTTTTTCTGTAGTGTGCTTCGAGCTTTGAATAAATAGGCAATTCCATCTCATACTCCCCCTATTATACATTATACTAAAAAAATATAACTTTGTAAAGAGATGTTGAATTATTTTTAGAAATATGATAAAATATTAACATATTATACCAAACAGTAAAGGAGTATTTTATTATGAACGTATATGATGCCGTGAAATCACGAAGAACCATACGAAAATTCAAGCAGGAACCGATAAAAAAAGAGGATATAATTCAGATCATCGACTGCGCAAGGCTCGCGCCCTACGGAGCAAATCTGCAGCCGCTTAAATTCGCTGTTATAGAAGATGAAACCCAAAGACGCGATATTTTCCCGATGATAAAATATGCCGGCTATCTCTCCGACTGGAACCCGGAATTTCGTGAATGCCCTCCCGTATTTATTGCTGTACTCAACGATACCTCGCTGAAACCTACAGACAAAGCAGAATGTGACAGCGGCGCGGCAGTTATGAGCATGATCCTTGCCGCTGAGGAGCTTGGTATAAATACATGCTGGCTCGGCGCTATTGACAGGAGCGGCATAAAACAGGCGCTCGGCATAGACGATAAATATGATATTACCTATCTGCTCGGACTCGGTTACGGCAGCCAGACAGGTGATGTGTTTGACATGACAGACAGCGTTAAATATTATTTTGACGAGAATGGAAATGTTCATGTCCCGAAACGGACAATGGACGAGGTTTTGATTGAGATATAACTTGTGTTTTGAAAAAATAAGTGACAAAAAAGGGGCTGTTGCAACAGCCCCTTTGAATTTGTTGTTTGATTAGTTGAACAATGATGTGATCACGCTCTGGTTAGGACCTACAGTCACTTCACCTACACTATCAGTAAATGTATATGTAGCGTTAGCATTAACAACATCACCCATCTCTAAGTTGACAAGTCCGCATGCTACAACCGCTGCCCAGCACTGTGCCGCATTATATGTCAAGTGCAGACCGTCTGATACAGCATATACGCTTCTGAATGCGTCTTTGTTTCCGCCGAAACGTGTCTCATAGTAGTTATAGCTTGCCTGTGACAGATCAATATATGCTGTCTGTGTGTTTTCTGCAACTTCTTCCATAACTCCCGTCCATGATACGCTTGCGCCATATGTATGAGCTGAAGCGTTCGGTGATACGAGAACCGGAATAGCACCATTTGCCTTAGTACCATCGATCATAGTATTAAGTGCAGCTGTCATGATTTCCTTGCTATCATAAGTTCTATCATTGTAACCACTCTCAATAAGAACTATATCGCCTGTCTTAGCACTTGCTGCAATCTGTGTGAACGCTGTTCCAACCAATCTATTTGCAGTTGAACCGGAGTTTGCAAGGTTGATAATCTCAACATCATCTGTCAGATACTTGTCAAGAAGCTGACCCCAACCTGTCTGCCAGTTGCTGTCCGGACCTGATGCGCCGTTATAGTAGATACATGCAAGTGAATCGCCGAGTACATAAACCTTCTTCACTCTATTTACGTTTGACGGTGACTTTGTGATTGTAAGCGTAATATTCGGAGCTCCTGCCTCGTCATCCTTGGTAATGTTAGCAACACCCTCGTTTACAACAACATCATTAACGGTAAATGTGTTAACAGCGCTGCCGCCCTGGAGAATATTATTAACAATCATCTGTTTATTCACATAAACGTCTGTTCTTGCACCGGTATCTGTAACTGTGAAGTTATATGAGCCTGCCGGAATAGCAATCTCATATCCGCCGCCGAGGGTTCCAAGCTTAGCCGGATCGCCTATAGCATACTCGAATACCGGAGCAACCTCAACGCTTGCTGCTGTGCCGCTATATGTCGGAACTGCAACAGTATTTCCGTTTGCCTGAACAGTTGCCTGAGCGAGCTTATTCTTGTTTGCATCAGCAACAGTTACAAGATAGCCTGTAATAGCATCGCTCTTTATAAGGCTTGAAATATCAACTGTTGATCCTACTGTATTGGATGTTATTGAATATGTCGCAACAGTTACATCAACTGTCAATGTGCTTTCTTTTCCGCCGTTATTAATTTTAGCGGTGATTGTTGTTGTACCTGCGCCAACAACAGTTAATTTGCCATCTTCTGTAATAGTAGCAACACCTGTGTTGCTTGATGACCACTTAGCTGCCGGAAGAAGTGCTGCAACGTCATCGCCGAAGCTGTCAACAGCCTTCTCTACTTTGTATGTTCCGCCTGTAGTATCTCCTACCACATATGCGCGCGGACCTGAAATCTCAACATCTGCATTTGTGAATTCCTGGAAATCTCCAATTGTTACTTTGAGTTCAGCATTCTTTTCTTCATTTTTATCGCTTACTGCTGTGATAGTATATATTCCTGCTTCTGCATCGTCATTTACAGTAAGCTTACCTGTGTTATCAATTGTGATGCCTCTAACATCACCCTCAATTGCCCATATAAATTCTTCATCAGGAACTATAACAGACTGACCGAGTGCATACTGCTTCTCAATTGTCTGTCCTGAAACCTTAGCAAAATCAGCATCGCCGATAATTGAAAGATAATTTGTATCAGGCTCCTGAACAGTTATGCTGTTAACTGCTACACCGCCGTAGGTTCTGTACTGACCCATCTGGAAACCTGTAAGGGTATTAGCCTCGGCAACGATCGGGATTGAAATAGTGGTCGAACCTGTAGCTACTGATATAGACTTGTTTTCCTTGTCAATAGTAAATGTTACATCAAATGCCTTGTTATCATATTCTGTGATAAGAGTTTCACCATTTGTAAACTGGTTAATATCTCCGCTCTGATTCATTGCACTGTTACCGCTCCAGCCGGTCCATGCCTTTACAGTACCGTCTGATGTAAGCTGTAAACCTACAAACTTACCGCTGCTTGTTATCAATGCGAAGTTCGAGTTACCCTCTGTATAATTCATCTGCATATTAAGCTTAACGCTTGAAATATCCGGAAGCGCTATTGAAGATGCAAGATTTACGGAAGCGTTTCTTGTACCGTTAGCAACATTCCAAGCAATCGGCTCATAATAGATTATATCCATGTTACCGATATAGAGAGTCTTTGTTACCTTAACGCTTCTGAGACCCTCGTTATTAGCTGTAACTGTTGCAATTACATCATAAGCCTTAACCTGATCATCGCCTGCGCTGAATGCCTGCGATATCGAAACAACGCCGTCCTTGATTGTTACACTCGGATCAGCCTCGTCTGAGCCTGCCGGATAAATAGCCCAATCTAATGTGTACTCGTCCTCAGTCATTGCAACGCCGTACTGGTCTACAACGTTTACAGTGTATGCATCTGTTGTTTTTGCAGTATCATCCTTAGGAGCAGCGATGAATGTCTGACCACCCTCAACTACTGTTAATTCTTCATGAGGATTCTTCATGTAGTTCATAGGCGCAAGAGCAAACTCAATATTCTGAGTATTTGAATTTACAACTACTGTCTTTACGTCATTATCGCCCATACCCTCTGTATGCTCATAACCTGACTTTGAAGCGGTTATCTCATATGTTCCGTTCGGAACAGCGATTGTAAGAGCGCCCTCAGCGTTTGTTGTAAATGTCGCTGCGCCAATTGATATTGTAGTTTCAGAAACTGCTGTTATATTAAGAATACCTGTGTCAGCAGCCTTCTTAACAACCTTCAAGTTATCAATAGTATGTGTACCTGAACCGTGATAGAAGGTCATGCCTGTGAATGTTGTAGCTGCAAGATCAGCAATTTTGCTGTTTACAACCTGATCAGCACTGTTCAATACGATTAAATACTGTTTGTTAGCAGACTTATCAAGAATAATTCTTACCTTTGTTCCGCCATTGAGATCAGCAGTTGTGATTTCACCGTAGCCTGTTACTGTAAATGTCTGTGTAGCTGCGATGTCAAAGCTCATTTCAAGAACCTCGCCGTCAGCTAAAGCGTCTACTGTCGGAACACCTGCAGATTCAGCGAAGCTGAAACCAATACCTCTGCTGTTTGTCGATTCGCCCGGTGATGAGATATAAAGTGCGCCGTTTGAAATGCTTGCATAACAATTTATAGCGCCGTTAGCTCTACGTCCTGCAGTATATACAATGTCACCCTTTGTTACAGGATCCGGAGCGTTTTCAACATCGTTACCTGCTGATCTGATGATCTCACCGTCCGCATAATCAAACGGCTCGTTGATGTATACCGTTGTATTCGGATCCTCTGTCGGAGGAGCTGTCGGCTTCTCTGTCGGTTTCTCTGTCGGTACCGGAGTCGGAGCCGGTGCCGGTGTAGAGTCATAAACAGCTGTTACTGTGATATCCTTTGTTATAACAACGTCAGCTGTAAGCTCCCAGCCCTCGCCGTCAACTATCCATTTAGCTGTCTTTGTCTCTTCTCCTGTTGAAACAGGCTTCATACCTGTAAGGCTATCCCACAGGAGATATCTAACTGTATCCGCATCTGCCGGAACGTCAATTGTGCCGCCTGTAATCTCAGCAGCTGTTGCGCTTATTGATTCAAGCGTACCATCTTCATTATATGTAACCTTTATAATTGTTGCAGCAGTTACACCTTCTGCAAGTGTATAAACCTTCTTTGAAGGAGCTGCCGGAATCTTATCTGCCGGAACCTTTCCGTTTACTGTCTCAACTATTGTACCGTCTGGGAAGGTTACTGTATATTCTAATGCCGGCATATCTGACGGAGCATCTGTCGGTATAGCCGTCGGAGCATCTGTCGGCTTCTCTGTCGGAACTTCTGTTGCCGGTACCTCTGTAGCCGGTGCCTCTGTAGCCGGTGCCATAGTCGGAACAGTCGGTGCCTCGTCTAACTCTGCAACTGTGAAGTTATCGATTGTATCTGTCTTCTGACGACCTGTACGGAAGTATACCGTATTAACATTCGTCACTTTTTCTGTAAACTCATATACTGTAACAACCGGAGCTGCCATTGTGGCAATACCCTCTCCGTTATCCTTTTCTGTTGCAGTAATTATAGCTTTGCGTGCTACGTTATCTACTTCGATCGTTACCTCATATGTTGCCTCTGTATTTGTAATACCAAGTGCTGATACTACATATGCAATACCAAGACCATTTGTATATGCCTGTGCCCATGTTACATCGTTATCATCATATGAAAGCAATGCAATTTCACTTGCATCATTGCCGGTAGCTGTGCCTGTGGTTGAAGTGTAATCAAATGTCACCTTAAACATCTTTTCAGCAGCGCCTGCTACTGTTGTAACATGCTTACCGAAATATGTGTTATTTTTAGTGGCTGATACATATGATACGATTTTACCGTCCTTTACCTGGAGCGAGTTTGAATCATCGCCGCCGAAGTTGGTGAACCAACCTGCAAGAGAACCTGACTCGTATGAGTTTGTACCCTTTTCAACAACCATATCCTCGTCAAAGCTGTCTGTTCCCTCTGCAATCGGAGGAGCCGGTGCTTCTGTTTCTACCGGATCTGTCGGCTGCTCTGTTTCTGCCGGATCTGTCGGCTGCTCTGTTTCTGC
>JAFLUC010000016.1:37659-39809 GCA_022509005.1 Oscillospiraceae bacterium
GATCTGTCGGCTGCTCTGTTTCTGCCGGATCTGTCGGCTGCTCTGTTTCTGCCGGGTCTGTCGGCTGCTCTGATTCTACCGGATCTGTCGGCTGTTCTGATTCTGCCGGGTCTGTCGGCTGCTCTGATTCTACCGGATCTGTCGGCTGTTCTGACTCTTCCGGGTCAGAAGGTGATGCTTCTCCTGTAATTTTGAAGTTGTTTAAAGTCTGCGGAGCTAATGAATAAATATCACTGGCTACGATTTTTGCAAAATTTGCAGCATCAATCTCTGTCTCAGCGATTGTAATATCTGCATTAGCAACGCCGCCCTTGATAGTACCGCTTACTTTACCTTTTTCACCGGTAAAATCAAGATGGAGATTTACTGTATAAACTCCACTGTTTCCGGTTGCCCAGCCTGAAGAAGCTATATTAGTTGAATCATCTGTTGCCTTTGCGCCAACCTGATATGTAACGCCTGCAGGCATAGTATCGGAACTTCCCTTTGCAGCCTGGGAGATCATACCAAGAATTACATTATTCTCGCTGTCTCTGAGCTCGAACGCATTCTTTCTGTTCTTGCCGCCTTCAACCGTACTCGTCCACTGATATTCGATATCAAGTGTTGTCATGCCTGAAACAGTTGAATCAAACTCCTTAACATCTGAATAATAATAACCATACTCATTTGCATCACCGGATGTCTTGTTAAACTGAGTTAAATTCAAACCGTCTGTGCCAAGTGTAACACTGTTGCTCTGACCTGCTGTGAAGCCCCAAATGTCACTAACATTTGCAAAGTCCTCGTAAACAACTATATCCTCATCCGAAGCTGCAAATTCTATATTAAGAACATTTTCACCACCAACAAGAGAATCGATAGTAGTTGTTGCATCGTCTTTTACAAAGTAATATGTATCGTCTACAAACTTATAACCTGTCTGTGCACGATTAGCTGTATAGCTGTCGCCGGCCATCAGTCCATCAACTGTGTATGTTTTTATTGTCTTACCGTCAGCCACGTTATTAACTGTGACTGTAGCTTCCTCAATAACATCATCGGAAGCAACGATATCCATTGAAACCGCTGTGATAGCCTGCTGTCTGCCTGTAGCGGTATACAGTGCGTATGACAGTATGCCGTCCTCATCACTTCTTACATTATCTGTCACATCAAGATTAAATGTAGCTCCGGTGCCGCCTGCATATCCTGCATCCATTAAAGATGCGCAGTTATCCGGCATTGTATTCCATGTTACCTCATCAGCTTTCCAGCCTGTATCTGTCGTGGCAACCTTAACCTGAGAATTCTTATCGGCCGTTGTACATGTTGCAGTGAAATTCAGCTTCGCCGAAACAATTCTTCCTGCGTATTCCGAAACATCAAACTGCATCAAAGCAATATCTGTTCCTCCATATGCAGATAACATGTCGGTAAACTTTCCACCTGAAATTTGCGACTGATTAGCATACACAACTCCGGCTTCACTGAAATTTTTATCAGGAGTGCCAGCATTAATGTACGTAAGATCTGTCGGATCAATAGTTACCGATGTGTCTTCCGCGCTTGCTGAAAGCACAAGTGCCGAGAATGACGAAACCGATATGGCCGCCGCCGTCAGCAAGGATAAAAGCTTTTTAGTTCTTTTTCCCATAAAATTTTCCCTCTTTCTTTTTTAAAATTTCGGGCAAACTTCCCAATTCACCCGATTATAAATATATTTTTATTATACAATATTGTTACTTTTTTTTCAATACAAAAAAACAGTCATTAAAAAAGTCGGATTTTTAAACATTTGTTGCCTTTTCAAAAATTTTATGGTATAATTATTCTGAGGTGAAATTTATGAAAAAAGTAGTATGCTTTGGCGACTCCAACACCTACGGTCACGACCCGAAGGACGGCAGCCGTCTGAAAAAACGTTGGACAAGATTAATTCGTCCGATTCTTGGCGAAGATTATGAGATTATTGAGGAAGGCTTATGCGGTCGGACAAGCGTGTTCAGTGCAGACACAAATCAACCCGGATGGGAAGGCTCGGCGGTTATAAAGCCTGTTTTATGCACACACAAGCCGTTTGATTTACTTATAATAATGCTCGGAACAAACGATTTGCTTTTAGGCTCGCATACCGATGTCCGCGGCAGCGCAAAGGGCATTGAAACGCT
>JAFLUC010000017.1 GCA_022509005.1 Oscillospiraceae bacterium
AGTGCGACAATATTATAATTGCTTCACCTATATATTTTTCGGAATTGACCGGCAAGTTATTAGATGTTGGCAGTAGATTGCAGACATATTTTAGTGCAAGATATTTCAGAAATGAGATACCAATAATTAAGCAGAAAAAAGGAGCTGTTATACTGGTCGGTGGTGGTGATGGAAATATAGATAAGGCGTATGATACCGCATGTACACTATTAAGACATATGAATGCAACAGATGTCTTTCCTGCTGTGTATAGTCATAATACAAATGTGAAACCTGCCTCTGAAGATGAAAATTTGATTGCAGGAATAAAGGACATAGCACGTTTTATCTGTTCCACTCAATTTGCAGATTTAGAATAAAAATTATTGGTATGTGAATTGACTGGCGTGGCTACGTGTGATATAATTTTATAAGTAATAAACAAATCTGTTATTGTTTGTCAGTCAGATATACGACAATGAGGTTCAATATGAATAGAATAGAAACAGCCAGACAATATATAGACGATATAATGAGTAAAGTAAGAAAGGAAGAGTATTCACATGAAAGAACGGACAATAATGATCTTCCCTAAATTTAATAATATTGAAAAGATAGATAAAATACGAAGTAAGTATGATCCGTTATCTGACTTGGTACGTCCTCACATTACTCTTGTGTTTCCGTTTAAAAGCGAGATTACAACCGAAAAATTATCAGAAAGAATAATAAAATCAGTTGCAGGAATTTCACCATTTGAAATCAAATTAGGAGGTTTTTCTACTCAACAAGATAGGTTTGGAAACTATTTATTCTTAAATGTAATTAACGGAACTGAACAGCTAAAAAAACTGAATTGGAATTTATATGACGGTAAACTACCTTTTCCGTACACCCCTCATATGACGGTTGGTAAATTTAAAACAGTTGAACAACTTGAAAATGCATATATGGATGTTCAGAAATGCACGGAAATATTTACTACTGTTGTAGATACTGTATCTGTTGAAGAGATTGGAGAACATGGTGAATCTATAATTGAGCTTGAAATATTATTAGGTTAAAGGAGTATACAATGGAATACAAGCCACCATTTATAATAAATGATAACATAATCAATCTGCTTGCAAAAGTCAGTGAGCTTGTCGGACAAGTGAGCGTACTGCATAAAGACAGTATCAGCCCGAGTTTAAGACGTGAAAACCGAATAAAGACAATTCATTCATCTTTGGCGATTGAGCATAATTCGTTGTCAATGGAACAGGTAACCGCCGTACTCAACGGCAAGCGTATTTTAGGTGCTCCACAGGAAATAAAAGAAGTGCAAAATGCTTATGAAGCATATGAGCTTATGCTATCACTCAATCCGCTTGACATTGAGGATCTATTAAAAGCTCACCATCTGATGATGAATGATTTAGTCAGAGAAAACGGACGTTTCAGAAGTGGCGGTGTTGGTGTTTTTGAAGGTGACAAACTCATTCATGCAGCTCCTCCAGCAAATTATGTACCGAAGCTGATTGCGGATTTGTTTGAATGGTACAAGCAATCAACACTTCACATTTTGATAAAAAGCTGTATATTCCATTATGAATTCGAGTTCATACACCCATTTGCAGATGGCAACGGCAGAATGGGCAGAATGTGGCATACATTATTGCTAAGTCAATGGAACGAATTGTTTGCATGGCTGCCAATTGAAGAATTAATAAGAGAACGCCAGCAGGAGTATTATGATGCACTTGCAGCAGCTGATAATAAAGCAGATTGTACCGGATTTGTCGAAATGATGATGGAGATTATATTTGATGCATTAATTGAACTTGACAAAACCGATCAAGATAACGACCAAGTAAGCGATCAAGTTAAATTGTTGTTAGAGTGTATGGGAAGCGATGAGTTATCAGCCATTCAGATTATGGAACGATTGGGATTATCGCACCGTCCAACATTTAGAAAAAATTATCTGCACCCTGCTTTAAATAAAGGGTTGGTTGAAATGAAAATTCCAGATAAGCCAAATAGCAGAAATCAAAAATATAGGAAAACATAGAATTACATTTATGATAAATAGTGGGAGGAAATTACTTTGTTTGGAATAAGTTATGATAACTGGAAAGATGTATGCAATATGTATTTTTCTTTAGATAAGTATTCTCAAAAGGCATATTTACAATGGTTTCCATTTACAAAATTATCTTCCTCTGATAAAGATGAAATATATAGTAAATCATTTTTTGATAAATATATTAAAACATCATCATTTATATTTTTTTCTTCAAATCATGCATCAATCAGAAAATTATTTGTAAAAAGGTGATGGCAGTTTTAGAGATGCGTCTTTAGTATCTCCAATGATTAATGTTTTTATGGCTAAGAAGGTATACACAATATTGATTCATACTATAGTACTTATTTGTACTATTGACAATAACACAAAGAGGATAAAGTATGAACGGATCCGATTTTCGTTCATACTTATTTTTGTGGAAAATATGTGTTTTTTTACTGAAAATATGTCCTCTGCCTTGACATGTTTTCCACAATATGATAGAATTATTATACCTATAAAAAATTATTCAGGAGGGAGTTTTAATGAAGAAAAAGCTCAAAAATAGTATAGCGCTGCTTCTTTCTGCAGGGATTTGCGCATCAATGATGGCAGTTCCGGCAAGCGCCGCTGACGTTAAGTTCACTCTTAACGAAAACGCGAAAGGCGTGACAGATGCAACGCTTATTAAAGCAACGTACACAGAAGATGGTATTCTGAAAAAAGCAGAGATTGAAGATGTTAAAATCGATGCTAATGCAGATACCTATACTTACACAGCTGAAGACATCGCCGATGGTGTAAGGTATTTCCTATGGGATTCGGCAAACGGCATGAAGCCGTTAGCAGCGGAAGGTGTTATTTCAGAGGCAACAGAGCAGCCGACTGAGACGGATGCTCCGACACCGACAGACACACCGACTCCTACGGCTACAACAGCACCGACAGATACGCCGACTCCTACGGCTACACCTGACCCGACGGCTGAGTATACAGTAAAGATCGGTACAGTAACAGGTGCGGACGCAGATGACGTTATGATCGTTAAGACTGCGGCTGCAACTCCGGCACCGACAGCAACTCCGGCACCGACAGAGGCTCCGGATCCGTCAGAAGTGCTGACTTTCACATTCGGCGACGATACAAGCAGCAACATTACAGCAGATATAGACTTCGGAAAAGGTCTTAAATTTATAGGACCGAGCGGTTCAGCTTATGCTGCAGGCGCTAAGAGTGGAGACTTTGAGGACGGATTTACATCCCCCAACAGAATTAAGCTCGGCGGAAAGAGCACATTCAATACCGCAAGAGTATTTGAATTTACACCTGCTGCAGCAGGCACTATAAAGGCTTACTTTACGCACGCAAGCAGCAACGGAGATCCGAGAAGCTGCGTAATACAGCAGAATGGTCAGACACTGACAACACAACCGGTTGACGCAGGCGCAAAGGGCATAGCTACAGCAGAGATAGCTGACGGCACTCCTGTATACATCGGCGGCGATAACAATATCGCATTCTACGGTATCGTATTCACTCCTAATGCGGCAGCAGCTCTCAAAGCAAAGCTTGCTAATGCAATCGCACCGTTATCGATAGTTCCAGCAGATGACGTTGAAGAGCTTGTTAACGAAATGACAGTGCACGCGGGCGATACGATCACAGTAAAGGCTCGCGCAGCAAGCGGTCTTGAAGAGCTTACTCTTACGACAGATCCCGATGCTGGAATAACAAAGACAGGCGAGGTTGACAAGGCAAACGGCGCAGAATACTATACATTCACAATGCCGGCAGCTGATACTACGGTAAATGCTGTATATGAACAGCTGACACTGCCTCAGGATAAGATCTGGAGAGCTGATTCAGCTGAGGTTCAGGCAGCTATGGCAGGCTATGGCTCGGCGGCTGTTGAAGCGGACGGAGCTACTGTAGCCGGCGGTTATGTTTACGGCGACAGGAGCGCAACATACACGCACAGCAACGGTGAAACCTATAACTTCACCAAGTCATTAAGAGGAGGATCCGGCAGCGATTCAAGCCTGTCTGTTTCAATCGTTCCTAAAGCAGCATCGTGTACTGTAACTGTTGTGTTTGACGGTCACGGCAATGCAGGCAGAACTCAGTATCTGTACTTCAACGGAAAGAAAATAGCTGAGGCACAGTCAGGTGATGGTGTTACTACTGTAACAGCTGATATCACAAAAGCTGAGATAGAGGCAAATCCTGGCGCGGCTATATGCACATACGGCGGCGGAAGCAACAAGAACCTGTATGCAATATTCATTGAATACTATGAGGAAAATCCGATAAAGAAGCTCAGCGGTACTGTTACAAACAATACAGGACGCGATTTTACGGGCAAGAATATCGTGTTCACGAATGTTGACGATCCGTCCGAAACATATACAGTTCCTTACGCTGACAGTTATTCGCTTGATATGCCTAAGGGTAAAACATTCTCAGTGTCAATTGAAGGCGTAGATGATGTCTGCACAACATTGGCAACTAAGACTATAGCTATTGAAAATCATAAATATGATCAGACTGCAAACCTTACGTTTGTACTGATTGAGGAGCTTGATGTTGTCGGAACAGTATCAACTATCACATCACACGATTTAAGAACGCCGGTTTACGGATATGATAACGCAATCGGCGCAAAGCTTACATTTACAAATGAAGACCCGACATTAACCAAATCAACAACAGTTGATGCTGACGGCACATATACAGTAAAGATCATGTCAAACGAGACATATACTGTTTCGCTTGAAACAGCCGAGGATCAGTCATATACATTATCACCCAAATCAACGAAGTACGTGCTTGAGGGCGGCGATGAAGCACCGTTCAAGAATATCCTCCTTATGAAGGATGTTGCCAACACTGTTGATTATAAGGAAACATTGACAGTCGGCGCTGATAAGGAATATAAGTCAATCAGCGAGGCTATCGCAGCTGTAAGACTTATGACAAGAACAGCAGGTCAGGTTGTTACTATAGAAATTGATCCGGGTACATATCAGGAGCAGATATATGTTGATGTTGATGATATCGCTTTTGTAGCTGCAGATCCGGAGAACAGACCGACAATTCAGTGGTACTACGGTATCGGTTATGTATATTACTCAATAAGCAACGGCTGGTATAATGCAGATAATGCCGTAGCAAAGACGGAAAAGAGCACAGCTAACAACTGGGGTGCTGCAATCAGAACACTCAGAAAAGGCTTCTACATGGAGAACATAGATGTACAGAGCACCTTCAATCTGTTCATAACTCAGCAAGAAATTGATGATGGAGTTACTCCGGGCGGCGGAGATGCTAAACCATTTGAAAGAACTTCCCTTGATACTGCGGTTAATAACAGAACCGCAAACGAGAGAGCGGCTGCGATTTACGCAGGCGGAAGTCAGATAGAGTTCTATCATTGCTCGTTTATATCCAGTCAGGACACATTCGGCACAGATGCAACATCAATGTATGTTAAGGAATGTCTGATTTCCGGTAACACGGACTACATCTGCGGCGGCAGCAACTGCTACTTTGAGAACTGCGAGCTCAGATGGCAGGGCATGAGCGACGTTGATAACGGCGGTTACATCACAGCCTGCAAGCCGTCAAATAACGCGACAGATTTAGGCTACTACTTCAAGGATTGTAAGATTACCAAGAACCCTGACCCGACCATGCAGGCAGGAGGCGGCGGCACATGGGGCAGACCATGGGGCGGCGCAGGTACTCCGACTATCTTTGACCACACAACGATTGCGACCGATGTAAATAAGCCAAACGGCTGGGCATCAATGAGCGGCGCAAATCCTGAGGACGCTAAGTTCTACGTTATAAACGGAGTATATAAAGAAGGCAGCGACACAGATTTGACAGCTGCAAACGATAACCCGAGCAAAACTGCTCTTGGTACTGTACCTGCAGCAACTGACTTCTTCGGCGGCTGGATTCCTGTTCACTATGAGGGCGATGTTCCCGAGGTAACAGAATCCATAACAACATGGTATTTTGGTAAGTCAAACGGCGCTCCGGATTATTCATTACAGGGCGGCGAGCTTGACATAGACGCAGTGTCTAATACAGGTGCGACCCATACATTACACGTAGATGCTACAAGCGGAAAGCTTAACAATAGTGGACGCAGTGACGAATGGGCACAGTTCAATAAAGGAACAAAATTAACAGTTCCGGTTGTTGAAGGAAGCGTAGTTGAAATAAAGACATATTCGGATGGCGTATCTATAGATGGCGCGGCACAGACACCGACAGGCTCACAGAATAGCTACATATACACATATACACATAATAGCACAGCTAAATCTATAGAGGTAGAATCCACAACAGCTGATAATCCGTATATATCATATGTAAAAGTAACTTCGCCTATATCATCGGAAACACCGGAAGAGACAGAGACACCAGAAGTAACAGAAACACCGGATCCGTCAGAGACAGAGGCACCGGTAAGCGTATCATATGATTTCACAAAGGCTGATAACGCTTATATTAATGAAACAAACTCAAGCAAAGCTTCTGATTCACGCGGTTCAGTAAGCGGCACGGATTATGACTTGAACGGCGATGGTACGGTAGTAATCGCAAAAGACGCATACTACGATAACGGTCACGGTATTGTAGTATGGGCAGGCGATAACAAGATTACTGTTAAGGTAACAGGTCCGACATCAATTATCGTTGGCGGATGCCAGTACGCATCTGCAACAACTGTAACACTCAAAGCTGACGGTGATACAGTTGACACTAAGGATTATATCTTCAATGTTGAAGGCAGCAAAGCATGCTGGACATCAGGTGAGCCGACAGATGAAAATTCGGTTACATTAAATTATACAGACGCAGAACCTGCAACACTTACAGTTGTATTTGACAGCTATGTATGGCTGCCTTATCTCGCAGTAAATGGTTATTTAGCAACACCGGATCCTGAGGAACCGACAGAGCAACCGTCAGACGAGCCGACAGATGAGCCGGCTATAAGCGCATCTGACTGGGCGAATAACAGTGATTCAGATACAGCTACAGTAACAATTGAGGACGGCGCATATGTAATGTCATATGCGGCAGCTTCAAGCGGCAAAGGTTTCAGCTATGACCTTAAGGAAGTACTTGCACAACCGATGTCAATTGAAGGTCTTGACCTTGCAACAGCAGATGGTGTATTAACAGTATCATATGATGTATATATGCCTTCTGATGCGCAAGCTAATTCAAACTACTTCATTGAAGTTTCAGGAAGCAAGACAATTAACGGTTGGACCGGCGGTGCAGCTGAGAACTACGGAAGAATTTCCGGTTACGGCCCCTGGTCAGATGTAAAGGCTCTTGCAGGTCAGACAGCTACAAATGCTTCTGATGATGGAATCAAGGGACTTGGAGACATACGTAACAAGGATAACTGGGTAACGGTTGTAAATACAATCGACCTCAAGAATGGAACATTCCAGGTTGTATATGGCGATACAGATTCCGGCGTGCTTACAGGTTCAGCTAAGACAAGAACAAGTGATTTGTTCCTGAACGTACAGCCGAATGATCAGACAAATAATGATAATGCTGTATCAATAAAGATCAAGAACATCACAGCTTCTTATGCACCGGCAGAATCGGAAGAACCGACAGAGCAGCCGACAGAGCAGCCGACTGAACAGCCGACTGAACAGCCGACTGAGCAACCAACAGAACAGCCGACTGAACAGCCAACTGACGAGCCGACAGAGGATCCGGAGGAGCCTGTAACACCGATATACGTAGTTAGCGGTAAGGACGCAATTGTTAAGGATACGGAACTCGTTAACAACGGCGACGTTACTATTGTAACAGCTGTAGGCGATTCAAATATGGGCGGCGTTGCATTTGATGACTTCGGCGTAACGAGCGAAAACTCAATGCAGATCAGAACAAAGGATGATATAAGCGCTGACAACCCGCATGGCACTGATAACGGCGGAAGCGCAACGCTGGTTGTAAATCCTTCTAAAGACGGTACACTGACACTGTATTACAGAAGACAGTCAACCATCAGTAAGGATGCTGATAATACTGGCGAAGGCTATGCTGCAGCCGACGGCAAGGATGTAAAGGTATCATTAGCAGGCAGCAAAACTCCTATTACAAACGGTGAGTTTACATTAGGCAAGTATACAACCGATGAGCAAGACTATGCGCTTGCAAAGCAGACATATAAGCTTGAAGCTGGCAAAGAATATGTAGTATGGGCAAAGGGCACAACTCTCCAGCTTTGCGCGATTGATTACACAGCGGATGAAGTTACAGAGCCCGATCCGAGCGAGCCTACAGAACCGGAAGAGCCGACTGAGGCTGAAGAGCTGACATTTATATTCGAGGGTGCAGACAGCATTACAGAGGATATCGATTTCGGAAATGGTCTGAAGTTTATAGGACCAAACGGTTCAGCTTATGACAAAGGCGGTAAAGCGTCAGAATTCGGAGATGAAGAATCCGGTCTTACGTTCACCAACAGAATCAAGCTCGGTGGAAAGAGTACATTCAATACTGCAAGAGTATTTGAATTTATTCCGGCTGCAGCAGGAACCATCAAGGTTTATTTCAACAATGGCGGCGGCTCTGGTAAAGATTCTAATAGAAACTGCGTAATAAAGCAGAATGGAAAAGATGACACAACAGCGCTTACGACTTTAGGCGGCGAAAAGGCTATCGCAACAGCAGAAGTTGCAGCTACAACTCCGGTATATATCGGCGGAGATGACAATATAGGTATTTACTGTATTATCTTCACACCTGCAAAATAATCACAATACAAAAAGATGGATACAGCTTCGGCTGTATTCATCTTTTTTCTTAAAAATGGTGAATTATGTAAAAATTTATGTTATAATACTATTTGGAAAAGGCAAAGTAAAATACAAGACGTACAGAACGGAAGCCGCGTCCTGGCGCACGACTTACATAAGTCAATCATGTGTGCAAGCCTCTTAACAAGAGGTCAAGGAGGTGGTTGCTATGAAGAAGATTTTTGTTAAAATAGCAGTAATGCTTTTTACCATAATAATCACTTTTATAGCCTTTACTGTAAAAGTAAAGTAACCGTTCCATATTGGCCTTAGGAACGGTTACTTATAAATAACTGATTTCGTGGCTTGCCGTACTGTTCTTGTACGCTTTGCCTTTTCTTTATCTATATTATACTATATGTTTTGTTTTTTGTCAAGTTAATTATTTGTGAACATGGCTGGCGATTTTTTAATTTTATGCATACCTACCCCCTTTTCCGGGCTCTTGTGTATGATGGAAAGATAATATACAATATCTATGTATATGTAGAAAACCCACAAAATTTCGGGGGATTTTTTGGTAAAAAAACAGTGGTTGAAGTCTGTTTATTTACTAAAAAAAATATTGACAAATTCGGATTCTTGTAGTATACTTAAGATACAAGTAGGCTTATATCCTGCATGGATTATTTGCCTGCAGGATGTGGAGCTATGATATCATAGTTTCAGTTTATAAGGAGGTGAGTGCACGAAGGCAAGGACGACATCGGTCGGGATCTGATGGGGTTATTTCAATTGTCTCAGTTGAAAATAACCATTCCCTCAGTCACACAAATTGGCAGGACGGGAGCCGAAGGATTCTGCGGGATTTCTGACAGATTGTCTTCATAAAACATTCAATTTTATATCTTAATTTATAATTTCATCAAAAAATATTAAGAAAAGGAGAAAAAAGACGATGAAAAAATTAAAGAAAATTTTAAGCGGCGTAGCTGCAATCGCAATGGCTGCGTCATCGTTCATGGGCTTGACAACAGCTCATGCAGCAGGCACAGGGTCTGTTACATTTGAATTCCCTGTAGAAATAACAGCAGTACAGAATTCCGATGTTGCGACAATTGCAGCCGATTATTCTACTACTGACGGAAAGAACGAAGTATCAATGAACGCGTATAAGGTTTTTGATACAGCTACGAACAAGCCAACTGATGACTTCGCATCTTTCTTCCCCACTTTACCTTCGGGCTATACTGGCGGAACTCTTTATCTTCAGACTAAAACCGATGGTACATTAGAACTGGTTGCATCAGAGCAAAAAGCGGATGCTATTACAATCAGTGCTAAACTTGACACACAGTTGACGGCAGCAAGTATTCTTGATTATTTTTACAATAATGGTAATAGCAGCGAAACCAGCACATCAGCAGATTTTGCAAAATTCATAGGATGGTTAGAAGCTTATGCAGCTAATAAAACACCCACTTCGGTAAAAGCAACAGCAAGCGGCAGTGACTATAATATCACCGGTCTTGACGCTGGTTATTGGTTGTTCGTGGCAACAAAGGTTCCGAGCGGTGTTTCCAATGTTAAGACAATGGTAAAGGTTATAGAGGGCTCAACCTCAACAGTTAAGGTAAAAGCTGAGGGTGAAGGCATCGAGAAGACAGTTAATGATGCGAAAACCACAACTGCTTCAGTAGGTGACACTCTTAACTATAAGGTTGTAGTTGACGTTCCTGATCTTACTGAATATACCCTTAAGACTGACTCACAGTATAAGTATATTTTTACAGATACCATGGAGAACCAGGAGCTTGTAGCAGGCTCTGTTAAGGTTACAATCGGCACAGAGGAATATACCATTGGTGGTACCCCTGACTTAATGAGTCTTCTTAAAGACAACGGTTATACAAGTGCAGCTAATTCTACTAATAATAAAAACTGGGATCTTAAACTTGACTTCAAAATATCTGCATTAAGAACAGCAGCAAACAATGCTCTCCAGGCAGCTGGTGGCGCTAGTATTACGATCGAGTACCAGGCTAAACTTACATCGGACGCTATAAAGACAAACAAGAACGGTGTTACAGTAGAATATTCAAACAATCCTAAGGACGAGTCCTCAACAGGTAAATTAACAGATGAAACTACAACATATACTTTCGGTCTTGATGTAACAAAGGACTTCTCTGACGGTAGCACAGATCAGTATGCTAACGTAAAGTTTGTATTACAGAAAGCAGATGGTACACCGATTAACGTTATAAAGGTATCAGATGGTGTCTATAAGGTTGCTGATGCCAATGACACTCCTCTTTCGTATACCGGCGAAGAGTTCATCAAACTGAACAACAAGAACTTTACTATTTTCGGTCTCAAAGAAGGTACATATAAGTTGGTCGAGCAGCCTATCACAGGTTACAAGACAAAAACTGTTACTGTAACAATTGATGTTTCAAAAGATGCTAGTGGTGCATATACAGTAAATAGTGATGCTGACGATGTAACAAATGCTACATTTACAGGCAATGACACCACCAACGCCAATGTTCAGCTCACAGTTCTTAACGAAAAAGATTCATTCAATCTTCCGGGTTCAGGTGGTGCTGGTGTATGGCTCTTCGGCATAGCAGGTATGCTTATGCTTGCAGGCGCTGCATATGTTTTCACACGTAAAAGAGGCCAGGCATAATTAACGTATAGGTTAATATACATATAAGTTAATATAGCAGAATAAGGCAATAACGCAGCCGGGTCCCTGTCCGGGGCCCGGCTGTTATCTTAACAAGTCTTTGGGAAAGGATGTCATACATTAAATGAAATGGGGTTTTCGTATTCTTATCATACTGTTTACGGTGGTAGGAATAGGACTTATGGCATATCCTCTCTTGGGCAACATTATATACGAAAACCAGGAGAAAGAGCTTACTGCGGCATACGAGAGGATAGCATCAGAGATTGAGCCCGAGAAACGCAATGAATTATGGAATGAGTGCGCAAAATACAACGAGGATATTTTAAACGGAGGCTTTTGGCCGTCCGACCCGTTTGGCGAGGGCGACGATACACCCGAAGCCGCGCTGTATAATTCTATGCTTGACATAGGAACAAACGGAGCTATGGGAAGCATTGAAGCGCCCGGTTTTTTCGATCCGATCCTCATCTATCACGGCACAAGCGATGAGGCTATGCAGAGAGGCGCCGGTCATATGTCAGGCACTTCCCTGCCCACCGGCGGAAAAGGTACTCACGCAGTTCTCTCGGCGCACACAGGACTTTCTTCAAAGCAGCTTTTCACAAATCTCGACCAGATGAAAATGGGCAATGTTTTCTATATAAGCATTTTAGGTGAAAAGCACGCATATAAGGTCGATCAGATCAATGTGGTTCTGCCGCATGAAGCAGGGTCTTTGCGTATAGATCCGGATAAGGATTATGTTACGCTCATCACCTGCACACCATACGGCGTAAACAGCCACCGTCTGCTCGTACGCGGAACTCGTATCCCATACGAGGAAGCGGAGCAGATAGCAAACGAACAAAAACAACAACAAAAAGGTATGAGCACATGGACTTTAATGTACTTAAAAGCAATTGGAACAGGCGCTGCAATCGCAGCGGGATTATGGATAATACTCTCGCTGCTGCGACGTATCAGAAAGGCCATGTCAAAACGGAAGGAGGAGAAAAGCAATGCGGATAAGCAAGAGGATAGCTAAACCGCTATTAATGTCTTTGCTTATGCTGTTTGCATTCTTTGGCAGCACAGCATTTGCCGCTCAGATTGACACAGGTGCAAGGGTGTCACTGACGCTTGATTACCACCTTGACGTAACCGATCCAAGCGTTCCCGTTCCCGGGATCACGTTCAGGCTCTATCGCGTTGCGAATGTTTCCGAAAACGGAACGTTCACGTTTTCCGACAAATTCGGAAGATATTCCGATGATATAGATCTTAGTATAGGACGTACAAACAAAGAGTGGTTGGATCTTGCGACTACGCTTTCGACATATACCACTCGCGATGAAATTGCAGCGGATGACATAGATGTAACCGATGCCAACGGAGGTCTGACATTTTCAGATAAAGATACAGGCTTGTATCTTATCATAGGCGAAAGTGTCACCTGGGACAGGACTATATACACTCCGACGCCATTTCTCATGTGTCTGCCGAATATGGACGCTAACGGCGAATGGGCGTATAATGTGACGGCTAAGGTCAAGTCCGATTCCAGACCTGTAGGCCCGGATGATCCGAACCCTACAGAAACACCGGGACCAACCAATACACCGGGACCGACATATACACCGGGACCGACAAATACGCCGGGACCATCAAATCCTCCGGGGCCGAACGATACGCCGAAACCGACGGATCAGCCGGGACCGACAGACACGCCGGGGCCGAATGATACGCCGAAGCCGACGGATAAGCCGGGACCGAATGATACGCCGAAACCGACAGATCAGCCGGGACCGGATAATACCCCGAAGCCTACTCTGAAACCTTCAGATAACACGCCTTCGCGGCCGTCAAGAAAGACGCTAACCGTTCAGAAGGTATGGAATGATCAGAATAACGAGCATCAGAAGCGTCCGGCATCAATTGTCGTTCAGCTTTTACGGAACGGAAAGGTATACGATACGGCAACGCTTGATGAATCCAATAACTGGAAACATATCTGGACAGGATTGAGCAATGGCTATGACTGGACTATTGCAGAGGAAACTGTACCGGAAAACTATACGGTTTCAATAAGCCGCAACGTTACTATTTTCACGATTACAAACACGTATCACGAAACTCCGCCTAACGATCCGAATACTCCGTCTACGCAGACTCCGTCAGTATCTACTACACCGGAGCCTACTACGGAACCGGGCGGTCCGGACACACCGGACAGTACTGATACACCGGGCGGTCCTGATACACCGGGCGGACCCGATTCGCCGGGAGGTCCGGATTCGAGCACACAGTTAGAAGTACAGGAGCCTGACTATCCGGGAATGCCTTCCCACGATGAAGCCACAATAGTGGATCAGTATCCTGTAGGGCCTGTAGATCCGGCTGATCCGGAAAACTCGAGATATCAGGAGGGTTCAGCACAGAATCCGACACCGAAAACGGGCGATGAGAATATGCTCTATCTATGGTTAGGTTTAGCGGTACTGTTTGCAGGCATTGCAATCTGGGCATTTTACAATTCCCGCAATAGGAGGGAACAACGATGAAAAAGAAATTTATTTTCAAAACTGTTGCCGTTCTATGCGCGGCAGCCTGCGTTGTATCAGTTACTCAGGTATTGAGGATCAGACATGAATATAAGCAAGGCGTAGAGGAATACAATCATTTGGCTGATATCTTAGTATCGCCGGCAGACACAAGCATTTATGTAACGAAAAATGCTCCCGCAGAATCCGAAACGGAGCAAGCTCCGATCGACGTTAATTTCGAACTGCTTCGGGAGATGAACGCGAATGCTGTTGGCTGGCTTTACTGCGAGGGAACATTAATTAATTATCCCGTTATGCAGAGCAGTGATAACTCATATTATCTGAAGCATTTGTATAACGATCAGACGAACTCGTCAGGCGCAATTTTCATGGATGCGCAGAATGCACCGGATATGTCCAATGTTAATACTATTATATACGGACATAACATGAAGAACGGAACGATGTTCACATCGCTTATGAATTATTCGCAGCAGTGGTATTACAATCAGCATCCTGTATTGTATTATCTCACAGAGGAGCATGATTACAGGATCGATGTTTTTGCAAGCTACGAAACTTCAGACGGCTCTGAGGCATTTACAGTGTTCTTCGATTCCGAGCCGACATATGCAAACTTCCTACAGCAAAGACGGGATTTGTCACAGATAAGCTCATCAGTTCCCGTATCAACAGAGGATAATATCGTGACACTTGCAACCTGCGGATATAATTTCAAAAATTCCAGGTACGTTGTACAAGGCAAGGTAACACAGCTTAATTAAAAGCATTAAAAAAGGAGTACGCCGTACTCCTTTTTTTTGTTACCAGAACAGCATATCCTTTTTATCGCCTCTGAGCTTCATTATGGCTTCTATGAAGAAATAGTCACCATAGATTATCGGAACATTCTTCATTCCGTGATGATACGCTTCTGTACCCATTCCTAAGATGCTGTCCTCACTATCAGACCAGTCGCAGCAGGTCTCCTCCATGGCTCTGAGCATCTTTATTGCCGCGTTAAGGTATACATCACTCTCTCCTTCAGGAACGACCTTTGAAAGCTCAATAAGCCCGCATGCAGCGCATGCTCCGGCTGTCGTGTCCTTATAAACAGGCTCCTTCGGTGATCTGAAATCACACGGCGGGATATTATCCTCCGGCAGCGCTGAGATAAAATAATGCGCTATCCGCTTTGCCGCGTCAAGATACTCGATCTTTCCCGTATGGATATAGCTTAAAGTGAATCCATATATCGCCCACGCCTGTCCGCGCGACCACGCTCCGTCAACATCATAGCTCTGCCCTGTTATATTCTTTATATACTCCCCTGTTTCGGGATCAAATACCATTATATGCTTAACGCTTCCGTCAGGGCGGATCGCGTGTTTCAAAAGCGTATCTGCATGCGCTGTTGCCGTATTATAGAATCGCGGATCGTTAGTCTCCCGCGATGCCCAGTACAGCAGCGGTATATTCATCATGCTGTCGATTATTACCCAGCCCGCGTTATGCTCCTCCGCGTCCGGCGCGCAGTTCCATGCGCGGATAAAGTTACCGGCAATATTAAACCGCCCCGCCAGAACCGTTGCCATATGCAGCCCGCGTCTTGCAGCAGTCTCGTCACCTGTTATACGATGGTTTATAACGCTTGATAAAAGCCACATAAAGCCCACATCATGGTTCAGGAATATAAACTCCTCAATTACCTTATCAAGCTTCTCCTCGAGCTTCTCAGCGTATTTACGGTACATTTCGTTATCCGTTGCGAGATACATCTTCCAGAGTATGCCGATCCAGAAGCCGTTTGTCCACCAGTCGTCATTATACGGGTTTACGAACCTTCCGTTCTCGGTCGTATACGGGAACATCGTATCCCCCACGGCCGGAGCCGTACGTGAAAGCTTCTTTTCTATTTTGTCAAAGACTTCATCAGCCCATGCTTTTATGTTTTCCATATTACTCTCCATACTGTAACATTTTATTAACCGCGCTCACAAGTGCATAGATTGAGGCTGTATTGATGCTGTGATGAACGCCAACGCCCCAGAAAATCTTGTCGTGCTCATCATGCGCCTTGATTGCGATATAGGTTGCCGCCTTTGAAGCAGATGAACGCTCTAACGCGTGCTCTGTGTATTCGCAGATCTCAA
Organism: Oscillospiraceae bacterium; assembly: GCA_022509005.1. Classification (GTDB taxonomy): domain Bacteria; phylum Bacillota; class Clostridia; order UBA1381; family UBA1381; genus Ornithomonoglobus. The sequence continues at coordinate 16,185 of JAFLUC010000017.1, forward strand.
AGTTGTTATCAAGAAGCTTTCTGAGCCCTATGCATAACGCGTCAAGCGGACCGCTTCCGCTGCCTGTGATTGATGAAACCTTATCATTATATTCAATCGTCGCGTTTATGGTTGTCGTGTTTTCATCATGATTTGAGTTATATGAATATATCTTTATCGGGCTGTCAAGATTTATATAGGTATCCTTGAACGCCGCATGGATCTCCTCGTTTTCAAGTACGGTATGCTTTGCATCCGACATATCGTTGATAATCGACGAGAACTCAGTAAGCATATGCTTAGGCAGAGTATAGCCGTACTTTTTCTGCATAACGTAGCTGACGCCGCCCTTGCCGCTCTGGCTATTGATCATGATAGGCTCGTACTTTCTGCCTATATCCGCCGGATCGATTGTGAGGTACGGATTTGCCCATTTGTTATCAGGATGCTCCTCAAAACGGTCAAAGCTCTTTTTAATAGCGTCCTGGTGACTGCCTGAGAATGCCACATATGCCATATCGCCCGCGTATGGGTGACGTGAATGAATAGGCATCTTATTGCACTTCTCAAACATTGCAATAGCCTCGTCTATATTGTCAAGATTAAGCTCCGGGTCAATGCCTTGCGCAAACATATTAAGAGCAACCGTTACAAGATCTGTGTTTCCTGTTCTCTCGCCGTTTCCGAAAAGTGTTCCCTCTACCCTGTCCGCGCCAGCGAGAAGCGCAAGCTCTGACGATGCAACGCCCGAACCGCGGTCATTATGCGCGTGGACGCTTATGATGAGGTTCTCGCGGTTATTCAAGTGCTTACACATATATTCTATCTGGTCGGCATATATATTCGCCGTTGCAACCTCGATCGTGGACGGAAGGTTTATTATAACCTTATTCTCCGGCGATGGCTCGAACACCTCATTTACCGCGTTTACAACCTCTGCCGCATAGTCCATCTCGGTACAAGTGAAGCTTTCGGGCGAATACTCATAACGGATATTTCCGTCAAGCTTTGCGCTCACCAGCTCCTTTACAAGCTTTGCGCCGTCAACCGCAAGCTGCTTTATTTCGTCCTTATTCATTCTGAAAACCACATCACGCTGAAGCGTTGATGTTGAGTTATACAGATGAACGATCGCGTTCTTTACGCCGCGAAGTGCCTCTATTGTCTTTTCTATAATATGCTCTCTCGCCTGAGTGAGAACCTGGATCGAAACATCATCCGGGATTCTGTCCTCGTCAATAAGACGGCGCACAAAGTCAAACTCCGTTCCCGATGCTGCCGGAAACCCCACCTCAATCTCCTTGAAGCCGAGCTTTACAAGATATTCAAAGAATTCAATCTTTTCATCAATCGTCATCGGTGAATACAGCGCCTGATTACCGTCTCTCAGGTCAACGCTGCACCATATCGGCGCATGTGTTATCTCCTTATCGGGCCACTCTCTGTTTTCAAGAGGCACAGGGTGATACATCCTAGTATATTTCTGATAATTCATAAATACCCCTCCTTCTATATATTTATTACACTATTCCTTATACAAAAAAATCGAACCGTTGTGGTTCGACAAGCTCCGCCAATACACGCGGAAAAAACTGACAACCACAGTCCCGGTTCAGTCAGCTAGTAGATTTAATTGTGCATTATGATTCCTATACATAACTAACACCTCTGATAAATCTTATTACAGCTATTTTACAATAAAAGATTCGATTTGTCAATAGCTTTCTTGACCTGCATTGTCGATTTGTGGAATTGAATAAAATCCGAACATACTATATTGCTTTCGGTGTATAGTTTGACTATTTATTTTTCCTGTGAAATGTAGTAAAATATAATCATAAATTTAAATGGAGTGTGATAAATTATGAAACAGATTTCAACAGATAAAGCGCCGGCGGCTATAGGACCGTATTCACAGGCGATTAAATCAGGTAATATGCTGTTCTGCTCCGGTCAGATCCCGGTAGATCCCGAAACAGGCATAATCCCCGATGGTGTAAAGGCGCAGGCGGAGCAGGCGCTCACAAATGTGAAGAACCTCATTGCCGCAGCAGGTTCAAGCATCGAAAACGTTATTAAAACAACGGTATTCATCAAGGACATGAACGACTTTGCAGTAATCAACGAGATCTATGCAAAGTACTTCACCGAACCCTTCCCGGCACGTTCCTGCGTCGAAGTTGCAAGACTCCCGAAGGATGTACTTCTTGAGGTAGAGGCAATCGTAGAACTCTGACATAAAAAATACCCGGTTCGCTGCTGTGAACCGGATATTTTTTTATTAATCCTTGTATGCCGGCATGAAGTCGGGGTATGCTGACGGTAAGCCGTGCTCTGTTGCGTCAAGTCCTGCAAGCTCTTCTCTTGCACTCGCTCTGAGCTTTCCGAGTGCCTTAAGCGTACCAAACAGGATTCCGCCCATTACCGCTGCCCATGCTATGAGAACCACAACGCCGATAAACTGCGGTCCGAGCTGGCTCATGCCGCCGCCATGGAAAAGTCCCATGCCGACTCCCGCCGTGGGGTCTGATGAAAATAATCCAACTGCTATACAGCCCCACAGACCGCATATTCCGTGAACGGAAACCGCGCCGACAGGATCGTCTACCTTAAGCTTTGTATCTATGAACGGTACTGCTATACATACAAGTGCGCCGCCGACTGCTCCGATTATTACAGAGTCAAGCGGGTTTACACAGTCACACGGAGCGGTTATCGCAACGAGTCCGGCAAGAACGCCGTTTAGCGTCATTGAAACATCCGGCTTTCCATAGCGTATCCATGTGAAGAACATCGCCGTGATAGCCGCCGCGCACGCACCAAGATTAGTTGTGATAAATACCTTTGCTGCAATTAAAGTGCCGAGCGCATCAACAACCGTTCTGCCGTCCTCGCCTACCGTTATAAGCGAGCCTGTTGAGGCCGGGTTGAATCCGAACCAGCCTACCCACAGGAGCAGCACGCCCAGCGCGCCTAAAATCATGCTGTGACCCGGAATCGCTCTCGCGTTTCCTTTCTTGTCATACTTTCCGATACGCGGTCCCAATATTGCCGCACCCACGAATGAAAGCACACCGCCGAGCATATGTACGATACCGGAGCCCGCGAAATCATGGAAGCCCAGCTCCGAAAGGAAGCCGCCGCCCCATACCCAGTGGCCTGCAATCGGGTAAATGAACAATGAAATCATCGCGCTGTAGAAGCAGTATGCGCTGAACTTCGTTCGCTCCGCCATTGCGCCCGAAACGATCGTTGCCGAGGTCGCGCAGAACACTGTCTGGAAAAACAATGTGGTATAATCAACCCCCTGCGCGCCCGCCGTGCCGTTCAGGAACATTCCGCCGAATGGTATACCTATAAAACCGTTGCCCTCGCCATACATGAGACCATAACCAATGATCCAGTAAATTATCGAGCCGAACATGAAGTCGACTATGTTTTTCATTATAATGTTGCCTGTATTCTTAGATCTCGTAAATCCCGCTTCAACCATTGTAAAACCGGTCTGCATCAGGAATACAAGTATTCCGCCCAAAAAGAGCCAGAAACAATTAATAGCTGTAGCCATAAAATCCATTATCAATCCTTTCCTTACTTACTTAAAAACCTTACTTAAACCTTACTTACTTTTCTACTTATATTATAGCAGCGCTGCTTTGTCTGTTTCGCCTGTGCGGACCTTAATGGTCTTGGCAACCGGTGAAATGAATATCTTACCGTCACCAATCTCGCCTGTACGCAGAACACTTATAGCCGTGTTTACAACATCATCAACCGGAACAGTGCACACAACCAGCTCCACCTTAACCTTAGGAAGGAGATCCACGCTGTAATCAACACCTCTGTACTTGTGTTTCTGTCCCTTCTGAACACCATAACCGAGTACATTGTAAACTGTCATACCGTTAATGCCTATCTCGTTAAGAGCTTCCTTTAACGGTTCAAGCTTGCTCTGCCTGGTAATGATCTCGATTTTTGTCATTTCCTCTGCCATTTTTAAAAACTCCTTTCGATTTTTGAAACAAAAAAACGTGTTTCTCATCAGGTAACCACTCCTGAAAAGTCACACGTCCTTGTGTCTCTATAAATTTTTAAGTCGTATTCGACTTTGTTTATGTTAAATATTATACTCCCCTTTTTTTTAAATGTCAATAACTAATTTTATTTTTATGCAACCGGGATATATTTTTTAACAGCGTAAGGATTTCTTTAGAGGATGTTTACAAAGAAAATCCGCTTTCGCATGTGTGAAAGCGGATTTGCATTTTTTATTCAATATCGCTGTGGAATGCCTGGAGTGATTTAACACCCATGCTTCCCTTCTGCAATGCCTTGATACCTTCAACGCACGCCTTAGCCTCTGCCATTGTTGTCATATACGGAACTCTGCCCTTTATAACGCCTTTTCTTATATAGCTGTCATCGGCAGCGCCCTTCTTGTCGTTAGGTGTGTTGATAACAAGGGCTATCTCCTTATTTGTTATCATATCAAGCACGTTCGGTCTGCCCTCGCCGAGCTTAGCAACCGTCTTAACCGCTATGCCGTGACGTCTGAGATAATCCGCTGTACCTGTTGTGGAGATAATCTCAAAGCCGCAGTCCGCAAAGCCCTTCGCAAGCTCCTCTACCTCGTACTTATCGCGGTCGTTAACGCTGATAAATACCAATCCGCCGGTAGGCAGGCTTACCTTTGTTGCCTCCTCTGCCTTTGCGAATGCCTCGCCGAATGTCTCAGCCATGCCGAGAACCTCGCCGGTAGATCTCATTTCAGGTCCAAGTACCGGGTCAACCTCCTGGAACATATTGAACGGGAATACGGCTTCCTTAACGCCGTAGTGCTTTATAACTCTGTCCTTTAACTCGCCGATCGGGCTGGGTTTGCCTGTAAGCGGCGCTGTTATGATCTCCGTTGCAAGCGGTACCATTCTTATATCGCATACCTTTGATACGAGCGGAACGGTTCTTGACGCTCTTGGATTTGCCTCGAGGACATAAACCGTGTCGCCCTCGATCGCATACTGCATGTTCATAAGACCGCGAACGTTCATCTCTTTTGCGATCTTCTTTGTGTATTCCTTGATCGTCTCTACATGCTCCTTCGGGATATTCATTGACGGCAGGATACATGCCGAGTCACCCGAATGGATACCCGCAAGCTCGATATGCTCCATAACTGCCGGTACGAATACGTTCTCGCCGTCTGAGATAGCGTCAGCCTCGCATTCTGTCGCGTGGTTAAGGAATCTATCTATAAGTATCGGTCTGTCCGGCGTTACGCCAACTGCAGCTGCCATATAGATTCTCAGGCTCTCCTCGTCATGGACAACCTCCATGCCGCGTCCGCCGAGTACGTATGACGGACGAACCATTACCGGATAGCCAATCTTGTTTGCTATTTCGATAGCGTCATCAACAGTTACAGCCATGCCCGATTCCGGCATAGGAATTTCAAGCTTATCCATCATTGCGCGGAACAGGTCTCTGTCCTCTGCAAGATCGATCGTCTCCGGTGTTGTACCCAATATGTTAACGCCGTTCTTCTTTAATTCATTCGCGAGATTAAGCGGCGTCTGTCCGCCGAACTGCGCGATAACGCCGAGCGGCTTTTCCTTTTCGTGAATGCTTAAAACATCCTCGAGCGTGAGCGGCTCGAAATAGAGCTTATCCGATGTGTCATAGTCTGTTGAAACCGTTTCAGGGTTACAGTTTACAATGATCGTTTCAAAACCGAGCTTCTTAAGTGCCATTGCAGCGTGAACGCAGCAGTAGTCAAACTCAATACCCTGTCCTATTCTGTTCGGACCGCCGCCGAGGATCATGATCTTCGGCTTATCTGATGCCTTGCTCTCATCGGTCATGTTATATGAAGAATAGTAGTATGCAGCGTCCTTTGTTCCGCTTACGTGAACGCCTTCCCATGCCTCTGTAACACCGATTGCAATTCTTGCTTTTCTTATCTCGTCCTCTGCTACATCTAAGAGACCCGCGATATAACGGTCTGAGAAACCGTCCTTTTTAGCCTGTGTAAGAATGTCATCGGGAAGCTTGTGACCCTTGTATGATTTAATGATCTCCTCCTCGTCAACAAGTTCTCTCATCTGCTCAATGAAATAGTGCTTGATCTTTGTGAGGTTCCAGAGCTCGTCAACCGTTGCGCCCTTTCTGAGCGCCTCATACATGATGAACTGTCTCTCACTTGACGGAGTGCGGAGCATTGCAAGAAGCTCCTCTTTTGACTTCTCGCCGAAATCCTTTGCGCCGCCGAGACCGTATCTGCCTGTTTCAAGTGAACGGATAGCCTTCTGGAACGCTTCCTTATATGTCTTACCGATCGACATTACCTCGCCGACCGCGCGCATCTGTGTGCCGAGCTTGTCCTCTGCGCCCTTGAACTTCTCAAATGCCCAGCGAGCAAACTTGATAACTACATAGTCACCGTCCGGCTTGTACTTGTCAAGCGTGCCGTATTTTCCACATTCGATATCGGAAAGATCGAGTCCGCATGCGAGCATTGCTGAAACAAGCGCGATCGGGAAGCCGGTCGCCTTTGATGCAAGCGCCGATGAACGTGATGTTCGCGGGTTGATCTCAATAACGATAATTCTGCCGTCTTCCGGGTTTCTCGCGAACTGTACGTTAGTTCCGCCGATAACCTCGATAGCCTCAACTATCTTATATGCCTGACGCTGAAGCTCCGCCTGTACGTCCTCGGAGATTGTGAGCATAGGCGCTGAACAGAATGAGTCACCGGTATGAACGCCGAGCGGGTCGATGTTCTCAATGAAGCAGACCGTGATCATGTTATTTGCTGAGTCACGCACAACCTCAAGCTCAAGCTCCTCCCAGCCGAGAACCGATTCTTCAACGAGAACCTGTCCGACAAGGCTTGCCTGGAGACCTCTTTCACATACTGTCTTTAATTCTTCCTTGTTATATACAAGACCGCCGCCTGCGCCGCCCATTGTGTATGCCGGACGGAGAACAACAGGATAGCCGAGCTTATTGGCAATGTCGAGCGCCTCATCAACTGAATATGCAACCTCGCTGCGCGCCATTTCTATGCCGAGGCTGTTCATTGTGTTCTTGAACTCAATTCTGTCCTCGCCGCGGTCGATAGCGTCAACCTGTACGCCTATAACCTGTACGCCGTACTTATCAAGTACGCCCTCCTTTGCAAGCTCTGAGCAAAGGTTGAGTCCCGACTGTCCGCCGAGGTTCGGCAGAAGCGCGTCCGGACGCTCTTTCTCAATAATCTGTGTGAGTCTTTCAACATTAAGCGGCTCAATGTATGTCACATCCGCTGTTTCCGGGTCTGTCATGATCGTAGCCGGATTTGAGTTTACAAGCACGATCTCATAACCAAGCTTGCGAAGCGCCTTACATGCCTGTGTGCCTGAATAGTCAAACTCGCACGCCTGACCTATGATGATAGGTCCCGAGCCTATTATAAGTACCTTATGGATATCTTCTCTTTTCTTCATGTGGTTAATTCCTTTCAAAAAAGCCTTAAAATTTCCTTACCCTCTATTATCCTATATTCCGCTCTTTTTGTCAATACATTTTTAAAAAATTTAACAATCTTCTCTTATCATCTGGCGCGCATAGCTTTCGCCTGCTTCGCCTCCGCCGACTATTCTTGCAAGCTCGTGTACTCTGCCCTCATGATCAAGCTCACGCAGCGTGGTGCTCGCAAGCTCACCTTCGACATCCTTTATAATGAGGAAATGATTATCAGCCGCTGCTGCAAGCTGCGGGAGATGCGAAATGCAGATCACCTGCTTATCGCGCCCTATCGCTTTGAGCTTATCCGCGATCTTCTGCGCGGCTCCGCCGGAAACTCCTGTGTCTATTTCATCAAAAATCAGCGTATCCACGCCGTCTGATTTTGCAAGAATTGATTTTATCGCAAGCATAACTCTTGAAAGCTCACCGCCCGATGCGATCTTAACAAGCGGCTTTAAATCCTCACCGGGATTTGTGGCAATAACAAATTCCACCGCGTCTGCACCGTTTGCCGCATACTGCTGTGGGTTCAGGCTTACTGAGAATACCGCCTTTTCCATATTCAGCTCATGAAGCGCGTTTTCTATTTCTTTTGAAAGCGCTGTCGCCGCCTTCGTTCTTGCTGCTGTTAGATTCGCTGCCACGTCTTTAAGTAGCTCTTTCACCTCTTTAAGCTCAATACGAAGCTTTTCGCTCTGTTCATCGCTTGTTTCTATTTCGTTAAGCTCAGCCTGCGCTCTCTGTCCGAAGCTGTTGATTTCTTCTATTGTGCTTCCGTACTTCCTTTTAAGCCTGTTTATTAAGTCAAGCCGTTCTTCAATCTCGTCAAGTGCTTGGCGGTCAAATTCAACACTTTCCCCAAAGCCGCGTATCTCACGCGCCGCATCCTCAACCGCATACATTGCCGAAGAGATTGACTCATACGCCTCCTTAAGCTCCGGGCTTACCTCAATAATTTCTGCTACCGCATTAACAGCCTCGCTTATCATGTCATACGCAGATTGTCCGTCCGGGTAGTCATACAGATTGACATACGCCCTTTCGGCGTTCATGTTTATCTGCTCCGCATTTTCAAGCAGGCGGCGCTGTGCTAAAAGCTCCTCCTCTTCGCCGTCAGTAAGCGCTGCCGCAGTTATCTCATTTATCTGATACGTAAGTAAATCGATTCTTTCTATACGCTCATGTTCATTGGTTTCAAGAGCTTGCAGTTTGCGGCTTATCGCTCTTGCTCTGTCATAATGCGCCTTGTATTCCGAAACAAGCGGTGATGTGCGCGCATACGAGTCAAGAAAACCGATATGCTTTGACGGGTTTAAAAGCGCCTGATTATCATGCTGACCGTGAATGTTTATAAGCATATCCGCAATATCACGAAGCAGATTAAGCGTTACTACAGTACCGTTTATCCTTGCCGTGCTCTTGCCCTCAGAGGTAAGACGGCGGCTTATTATAACGCAGTCATCATCTGTGTCTATATCGTTTTCATCAAGCACCGCGCGTACATCCTCGGGCATAGAAAACACAGCCTGTACCTCCGCCTTTTCCGCCCCGCGGCGCACAAGCTCCTTGCTCGCGCGACTGCCGAGTATCATATTTATAGAGTCTATAATAATTGATTTTCCCGCTCCGGTCTCACCCGTAAGCACACTCATGCCGCAGCTGAATGAAACCTCCAGCCTGTCGATTACGGCAACATTCTTTATTGTAAGCTGTTCAAGCATAATCAGTCCGCCTTAAATACGTTTTTCATTCTTCTCTCCAGCTCAACTGCTTTTTCCGGCGATTCGGTTATGATCAGAACCGTGTCATCACCGGCAATCGAGCCGAGAATATCCCGCCGCATAGTACCGTCTACAGCCGCAGCAACGGCTGATGCCATGCCCGGATATGTGTTTATAACGATCGTATGCATTGCCGAAACAATATTCTTAACCGAATCAGAAACCATGTCAACCCGCGTTGCGCTGCCTTCCTGCGCAGGCTCCGGTACAGAATACACTGAGCTTCCTCCGCTTGACGGAACCTTTATGAGTCCAAGCTCCTTGATGTCGCGCGAAATTGTTGCCTGAGTTATATTAAAGCCCTCACGGCGCAGAGTCTCAATTAGCTCGTCATGAGTATGTATCGGCATACTCTTTACTATTTTGATTATCTTGTTTTGTCTTTTATATTTCATCCCTTACCTCCAAGCCGGTTTATGAGAGTTTACTTATCAATGTATTATAAAAGCTGCTTGTTCCCACTCTTATAAGTTCAAATTTATAGTCCGATTTAGTTATTTTTATTTCGTCCTCAGGCGAGATGAATCTCTGCCGCTCGCCGTCGGTTGTAATAATCGCGGAATTCTCTTTATAATCCTTTCCGAGACGAAGTGTCAGCCCGCGCTCCGCCGATAATACCGCGCTCCTGACCGAAAGCATATGCGCGCATATCGGGGTTGAAATATACAGGTTCATTCTCGGATCAACCACCGGTCCGCCCGCAGATATTGAATATCCGGTTGAGCCTGTGGGCGTCGCGATTATCAGCCCGTCTCCTACATAGTGGTTCACCAGTTCGCCATCGGTGAATAAATCAAGACTTATGAGCCGCATCCCTTCTGTTTTGGCGATCACAACATCGTTAAGCGCATGATAGCTAACATTTTCATCATTAACCTGAATTTTAAGAAGCATACGATCCTCAATTGTGTATTCATCGTTGAGAATCTTATCTAAAGCCTGCTTCATCTCGCCCGGCTCCACCTCAGTTAAAAAACCAACCTTACCGAGATTTATTCCTATCGCCGGTATTTTGTTCCTTGCGCACCTTGCAGCAACCCGCAATAAGGTTCCGTCTCCGCCGATTACGACAGCTATATCCACGATTGACCAGAGCTGCTCGTATGGTACATATTTTATTCCGAAATCCTGCGGCAGCACGCAGTCGGAGGACATATATATTTCAGCCCTGCCTTTCAGCAGCTCCGCCGCGCTTATCGCCGTAATAAAACCTATATCCTTAGTTATATTGGTTATAATTGCAATTTTCATTACTCCGCTCCGCCGATCATGATATATTTTTTAATAATTATACACCATTTGTATAAATTTTGCAAGTAATATATGAAATTTAACCTCAGGTTTATTGACTTTAATTTATGGTTATGCTAAAATAATCTCACACAACGAAATGAGGTACCTATCATGCTTTCAGATAAAATTAAGCGATTCACACCTTCCTGTGAAACCGGACTCACGTCCGAACAGATAGAGGAACATAAAAAGCAGGGAGCCGTAAATGTTGTCACAAAATCAAATTCGGTTACTGTTAAAGGAATAATCTGCAGAAATGTATTTACGTATTTTAATCTGATTTTTGCCGTGTTGGCAGCGCTGCTTATACTGGTACGCGCATATCACGGTCTGAGCTTTATGCCGATTATCATTATAAATACGCTTATCGGTATAATTCAGCAAATACGCTCAAAGCGCACGCTTGATAAACTGAATATGCTCCACGCGCCGCATGCCACGCTTATACGCAGCGGAATACAGATCGAAGTTTCAACTGAGGAGGCCGTGCTTGACGATATTGCGGTATTTTCCGCCGGAAATCAGATCTATGCGGATGCGGTTGTTGAGGACGGCGAGGTGAATGTTAACGAATCACTGCTCACCGGAGAAGCCGATGAAATATTAAAGAAGCCCGGCGACATGCTCATGTCCGGCAGCTTTATCGTTTCCGGCTCGTGCCGGGCAAGACTTGACGCAGTCGGCGACGATTCGTATATAGCGAAGCTTTCAGCTAAGGCAAAACAGACCGATGCCCGCGAGCATTCAAAGCTCATGGCGTCACTTAATCTGCTTATAAAGATTGTAGGCATCGTTATAATCCCGATGGGGATAATAATGTTCTGCCAGCAGTATTTCATTGAGCATCTCAGCGCTCAGGACTGCGTGTCAGCAATGGTTGCGGCACTGCTGGGTATGATCCCCGAGGGACTTTATCTCCTTTCAAGCGTTGCTCTCGCGCTCAGCGTTATGAATCTTTCTCGGCGCAATGTGCTCGTTCATGACATGGCATGTGTTGAAACGCTAGCAAGAGTAAATATTTTATGTGTTGATAAAACCGGAACTATAACCGAAAACACAATGGAGGTAATCCGGTCAGAAGCGCTTAACGGTACAGATATAGAGGAGCTGAAGCTTACGCTCGGCAGCTTCGCCGCGGCAATGACGGACGATAACTCCACCATGCGAGCTATTAAAAAGGTGTTTAAAAAGACCGACAACCGCACAGCCAACGCTGTTACGGCATTTTCCTCCGCTGTGAAATATTCATCAGCCGTACTCGGCGGCACACCGTATGTTTTAGGCGCGCCGGAGCTGGTATTAAGAGAGGATTATATAAATTACCGTGATAAAATCGAGCTGTACGCCGCACAGGGATTCCGCGTGGTAGTGCTATGCGAGAGCCCGGTTCCGGCTGACGGAACCCCGCTTACCATGCCCGTTAAGCCGATGGGGCTTGTTCTTTTAAGGAATCCGATAAGAGAAAATGCTCCCGCCACCTTCCGCTATTTCAAGGAGCAGGGAGTTGAGATAAAAGTAATTTCCGGCGACAATCCCGTCACGGTTTCAAGCGTTGCGCTTGACGCCGGAATAGACGGCGCGGAAAAACATATTGATGTATCCGCGCTTGAGTTAGACGAGCTTAAGAAAATCGCGAAAAACACCGTAGTGTTCGGCAGAGTCACACCCGAGAAGAAGCTTGCGCTCATTGAAGCACTGCGCGAGGACGGAAATACCGTCGCAATGACCGGCGACGGTGTAAACGATGTACTCGCCTTAAAGGAGGCCGACTGCTCGGTTGCAATGGCGTCAGGAAGTGAAGCCGCACAGAATGTATCACAAATGGTACTGCTTGACTCTGACTTTTCAGGCATGCCCGATATCGTTCTTGAGGGCAGACGCGTTATAAACAATCTTGAACGAAGCGCGGGACTGTTTCTGAGAAAGAATATATATTCACTGCTGCTCGCGCTGTTTACAATGATCGCTGTCTTCAAATATCCGCTCGAACCGCAGCAGGCGACGCTTATAAACGCGTTCACGATCGGTATGCCTGCATTTTTGCTCGCGCTTGAGGCGAATAAAAGTATTATAAAGGGTAATTTTCTTTCAAATGTAATACTTAAGGCTCTTCCGGCTGCGCTTGCAAACTTCATAACACTAAGTTCGCTGCTAGAATACGGCAGTATGCACAGAATAAATAACGATACTCTTACAATGATCGCTACGCTTGTGCTCGGCATATCTGGTATTGTTGTGCTGTTCTCAATCTGTCGTCCGCTCAGCTTTTACAGAGGTGCTGTTCTTATCGCATCGGCTTTGGGATTTGCACTGTTTTCGTATGTGCTGCGCGATTACTTCAGTTTCGTACCGCTGACATTTGAGATCATAAAGCTTACGATGATATTCTCATTAATCGTTACGGCGCTGTTTGTTATGTTCTCAATTATTATGATTTGTATAAGAGAAGCCGTGAAAAAAAGAAGAAAAACGCGTTAGAACACAGCAAAAGGGGCAGTTTTCCGGTAATTTTGCCCGGTTTACTTGACATCAATATATATCTATGCTATAATTAGGTTTCCGCAAATTATGGAGGTTTATTTATGAGAAGAATTATTTCTTTGATCGCTGCGGCGGCAATGTTCTGTCTTTGCGCGTGCAGCCCAAAAGGAAATTCAGATACTCGGTCCCATTTGGAAGCTGACAAGCTTAAAATAGTAACAACTATATTCCCCGAATATGACTGGGTGAAGGAAATCGCAGGCGATAACGGCGCCGATATAACGCTTATGCTTGATAGCGGTGTAGATCTTCATAGCTATCAGCCCACCGTTGATGATATTCTTGAAATTTCAGATTGCGATATGTTTATTTATATCGGCGGTGAGTCAGACGAATGGATAGAGGACGCCCTTGCAGAGGCAGACAATAAGAATATGGTTGTTTTAAATCTCCTTGATATACTCGGTGAGAATGCAAAGGAAGAAGAGGTTGTTCAGGGTATGCAGAGCAGCCTTGAAGAGGCTGAATATGATGAGCATATATGGCTTTCACTAAAAAATGCAAAGATTCTTTGCAGAGCGATTGCCGACTCACTTTCGGAAATTGACAGCAAAAACGCGTCAAGCTACAACAGCAACGCGGACGCATATATAAAAAAGCTTTCCGAGCTAGATAATGAATATAAGGCTGCTATAGATTCCGCTCCTGTGAAAACGCTTCTGTTCGGCGGGCGTTTTCCGTTCCGATATATGACAGACGACTATGGACTTAATTATTATGCCGCGTTTGCCGGCTGCTCGGCCGAAACGGAGGCAAGCTTTGAAACAATACTTTTCCTGGCACAGAAAGCTGACGAGCTTGGGCTTAACAGTATAATACAGGTAGACGGCTCCGATGCGAAAATGGCTGAAACAATCAGACAAAGCTCAAATGCGCAAAATATTTTAACGCTTGATGCCATGCAGGCCGTGACCTCGGCGGATATTGCGAACGGCGTTACATATATTTCTATTATGAATAAAAATCTGGATGTGCTCAAAGAGGCTTTGCAATAGAGGAGAATAAGAATGGCTTTAATCACTTGTCAGGATTTATCGCTCGGCTACGATTCGCATATCGTAGCTGATAATCTTAACTTTACCGTAAATAAAGGCGATTATCTTTGTATTGTCGGCGAAAATGGTTCGGGCAAAACGACGCTTATGAAAACACTGCTCAATCTGCGTGAACCGCTCGGGGGCAGAGTTTTAATCGGTGATGAACTTGGCGCGAACGAGATCGGATATCTTCCGCAGCAGACACCGGTACAGAAGGACTTCCCTGCATCGGTTAGGGAAATTGTTCTTTCGGGATGTCAGGGTCGCTGCGGTCTTCGTCCGTTTTACAATAAGAAGGAAAAACAGCTTGCCGAGGATTGCATCAGGCGGATGGGAATATCAGATCTTTCCCGCCGCTGTTACCGCGATCTTTCGGGCGGTCAGCAGCAGAGGGTTTTGCTTGCAAGAGCACTGTGCGCGGCGCGTAAGGTTCTGCTGTTAGATGAGCCTGTTGCCGGGCTTGACCCGAAAGCAACTTCGGATATGTACAGTCTTATAAAAGAGCTGAACGACGACGGCATAACTATTATTATGATTTCTCACGATATGTCTGCTGCCGTGAAATACGCAAGCCATATACTGCATCTCGGGCAAAGTCAATTTTTCGGCACTACAAATGAATATCTTAAGAGCAGTATAGGGCAATATTTTCTCTTTGAGAACGGCGGTGATAACATATGATAGATAAGCTTATAATATATTTTAACTACCCGTTTGTGCGATATGCGTTCATCGTTGGTGTTCTTGTCTCATTGTGCTCATCACTTTTGGGGGTAACACTCGTTCTTAAACGCTTCTCATTCATAGGCGATGGGTTATCGCATGTAGCGTTCGGATCTATAGCGATTGCAAGTGTTCTGAATCTTTCTAACAATCTGATGCTGGTGATGCCGGTCACAATGATAAGCGCGGTGCTCCTTTTGAGAACGGGGCAGAATGCAAAAATAAAGGGCGACGCGGCAATAGCAATGATTTCCGCCGGAGCGCTCGCGTTCGGATATATGCTTATGAATATATTTTCAAAATCATCCAATCTTTCCGGAGATATATGCAGCACATTATTCGGCTCGACCTCAATGCTTACTTTAACCTTACGCGACGTCCGGTTATGTATAGTGCTTTCGGCTGTGGTTCTGTTGATATTTTTACTGTTTTACAATAAAATTTTTGCCGTAACCTTTGATGAAAGCTTCGCAAAAGCTGCGGGAACAAGAGCGGATCTGTATAATCTGCTCATTGCAGTAGTGATAGCAGTTATAATCGTACTAGCCATGAACCTTGTAGGCTCGCTTCTGATTTCAGCGCTTATGATATTCCCCGCGCTTTCGGCAATGCGGATATTTTCCAGTTTCAAATCAGTAACGATATTTTCGGTTGTACTCTCTATCACATGCGCGGCCCTTGGCATGATAATATCAATATTTGCCGGAACTCCTGTAGGCGCAACGATCGTATCGGTTGACGCCGCAGCGTTTATATTATGCTGTGCCGCGGGAACGATAGCAGGAACTGTTCGCAAATAATTCAAAAAATTCAGCCGCCCGGGTTATGCCCGCGCGGCTGAATTTTTTCTGTTATTTCAACTTACTTTATACGGTTCTCGTAGTCCTCTACCATCTTCTTAACCATCTGGCCGCCTATTGAACCTGCCTGCTTCGTTGTAAGATCGCCGTTATAGCCCTCCTTGAGCTGTACGCCAACCTCGCTTGCGGCCTCCATCTTGAACTGATCCATAGCCTTTCTTGCTTCAGGTACTGTTAATTTATTTCTGCTCATTTTATTTCCCTCCTCTTGATCATAGTCCTTACCGCGCCGATGTCATACGTTCCCGCACATTATGCGAAAGTGTATGGCGTCGCCGCAAATCTATCTAAAGTATGCCGACTTGATCTGCAGCTCCTGTCGAACTCTATCGAATCGTATCGGCTACGGTAGTATTCTGTGCAGTTTACGGCTATATATGCTTAGTAATTTATGATAAAGAAGAGAATTTTTTTATCTCTCTGTGTCCTAATCGTTCATCACTACATTTTCATAATGATACATTTCAGGATCATTCGTTATTATTTCAACATTTTTCATTGTAAGACCGCGTATATTAAACGCCTTCATTCCCTTCGGTCCTTCTGCTGTGACATTTAGAAGAGTGATATCTTCAAGCGGACTTTCCGGCAGACCTGCAAGATACACGGCGTTGCTCACGCTTGATTTCATTCTGATATTTCTGAATGTCACATTTCTTATTTTCGGGGTTGCGTCCGTTACAGGCTCTTCCGCGCTTGAATCAAATTGTATTACACTGTAAAAATTATCGACATAAATTCCGCCTCTGAACCATTCGCAGTCCTTATGCTCTGTATCCTGATACTCACCGATACAGTTTTCATATAGGATATTCTCAATTACGTTTCCGCGTCCGCGCGGTGATTTCACGCTTCCTATACTGTAAACATGTGTAAATTCACAATCACGAACAAGAACATTTCTCACTCCGCCCGAGGTTTCGCTTCCTATAGCAACGCCGAACCCATTTTCAAAGCGGCAGTCCGTTATTCGGATATTCTCCGAGGGAATTCCGACTTTTCTCCCTTCCTCGTCACGTCCCGATTTAATAGCTATACAATCATCCTGGCTCGCAATCATCGAATTAAAAATATATACATCTTTGCATGAATCAGGATCAAAACCGTCACCATTGAATATATGACCATATCGCTTATCTCTGTCTTCATCATAACATGTATATACTTTTATATTATTTGCCGTTACTCCGTTTGAATAAATAGTATGTACACACCATGACGGCGACTGTTTAACGGTTATATCCTTATAATAAACTCCGTCGGTGTTTCTTATACACACCGCTCTGCCGCGCTGTGCCTTATTTTCCGCGCGCTCCGCAAGAAATAACGCGACGCCTGACGCGTCAATTTTGCCCTTGCCCTCAATTGTAATATTTTTAAAACGTTTTTCGCTGTCAAATTTTACATTTATAAGACTTGAATAGCAGTCATGCTCTCTTCCCTCCCAGCGATAACGCTTAATCGGGTAGTCGTCGGGATTTTCCGAGCCTAAGAGAACCGCTCCCTCATCAAGGCGCAGCGACATATCACTTTTAAGATATATTGCACCGCTTATAAATGTTCCGGCAGGAATTACAACAACGCCGTTTTCTGCGCATTCGTCAATCGCTCTTTGAATCGCTCTTGTGTTACGCGTTTTTCCGTCACCCTTTGCCCCGTAATCGCACACGTTATATATTCCGCCATCGGGACGAGTTAACGCTGTAATAATATCGCTTTCCGCTGCAAAACTGCCAGAGCTATCTATTCCGTTCACGTGTATTTCATACTCGGTTCCCGGCTCCAGTCCTTCAATTGTACAGTCACCGCGCTTAACGGCATCATAAAGCCTTTCGTTTACATATATCTCATACTTTGCTATATCATGGTCTCTATCCCATATTACGGCAATGCTTGTCTGCGTTACCGCCGCCGGAGGTATTTTCAATGTTATACTTTTCATAGCCGCTGTAACTCCATTCGTATTATTTTGTAGTTTATTCCGTAAACGTTAGTGTTTGTGTTTGCATGAGCGGTTTCATATTCTTATCCCAAATATACACGCTTATCTCACAATCCCTGTATTTTTGTGGAATAACAAATCCTGCTGTCATATCGGTTATTTGCGGCATTTCCACGCGTTTCAATTCACCGTTATCATTATATGCAACAATCAGCCATATATCATTTTCTGTAGGCGGTGTTGTTTCCTCAAAAATCAGACTTGCCGAAACGACATTATCTATACGCTTAAACTCTACTCGGTCGCCTGTTTTCGGTGGTAGTGTTGGTATAACACTCGGTGAAGGTGTAGGTTCAACGGTTGGACTTGGGCTTGGTGCAGGTTCATCAACCACATTACATTCAGTTTTGTTATACGCATAATCAAGCGCGGTTATTTTTAGTGTTGAAACATCTGCGCCTGTAATATCTATTGAACATTCGCCTGTTTTTCCTGCTTTTGTGTACATCGAGCTTTTAAAGTCTGTACCGTCTGTATTTTTGCCCTCTGCATACGCGCCCATAACATAACGATTATCGGACATTGAAATATCAAGATATGTTTTGCTGCTGCCTTCCTCGTCCGTATTCTCACGTATTTCCTTTTTTATGATTTCAGGCGCGACGGTATCAATATAAAATTTCATACTGATTTCCTCGTTCTTTGCGCCCTCGTATGCAAGATGACCTGTTGCATAGACCGTATAATCGCCGTCAGGCAGGTCGTCCATATTAAAATTTACATAGGTTTGAATAAATTTATCCAATCCCGCATTTGTATTTCCGGTTTGCTTTACAATCTCGCCGTTTGAGTTTTCTATCCGTATAGCACAATCTGCCATTGTTCTCTGAGGCATTACATATACTCGAAGAATATCTAATTCATTATCTCCATTTGGTGAAATTCCGGCATATTCTTCCGCGTGGTAATCTGTATTTCTATAATCATTTTCAAAAAATTTATTTTCTCCCAGCGTTTGTATTGTGGGGACTTCTGTACGACGTGATGTTAAAGAGGTATTTGCATACCCTCCTTGATAATATGGCTTGTCAAATGCAGGCGCGGCTGTCCAATCTCCATAAAATCCTGTATATGGAATACTGATTGTCGGTACAGAATTACTGCTGTCTGACAATTCCACAAAACCGTCAATAAAAAATCCGTTTATAAATATCTTTAAATTTTCCGCTGTCTGTTTACTGTCAAGCTCAATCGTAAAGCTGATTTTTGTTTCACCGTTTGCGGGAACGGTTACAGTTTCGGGCTTGTCCGATGAAGTAAAGTTAAGGCTTGACGGATAAAAATTACGAATCTCACCCCAACTGTACAATCTGTTATCTGTTGTTACATACGGAGTAATTATATCATATGTTACATCATTATCGGTGAAATTCTTAGCCGTAAATTCTATTTTAAATGTATCGGTAAGTTTATCTTTCAAGCTTATTTTAGACTTGTCCTCGGTTCCGATAAGTATTACGGGAGTTGTCATCGCCGCTTCTAAATCAAGCAGTCCCGCGCCCTGACAGCGCGGTGAATAAGGTATGTCATATTTTTTTAAGATTTTTGCGCCCGTCATAGTAAGATTTTCAATGAATTTTGCGGGGTTTTCATATTTGCCCTGATAATTCTCTTCAATATACTGACGCATAAGCGCCGCCGCGCCTGTCATATGCGGTGCCGCAACAGATGTGCCGCTTTCCGGAAAGTATTCGTCCTCTGTGCTATCGTCCAAATGAGCATATGCGCCAGGCTGCGGACACAATATATTTGTACCGGTAGCTGTAATTTCCGGTTTTAATTCCAGCGTTACATTTGTTCCGTAGGAAGAATATTCGTCCATACCTTTCTGATATGCCGAACGATATATCCATTCCCATTCACCGTCAGCATTGCTAACGATATCCCAATACATATCTGATTCCGCTGACGCAACAGTTGTTGCCGAGCTTATACCTGCCGGGTATCCTGCTGCGGAGCAATCGGCTAACGATGGCTCTACTCTACGATTTCCGCTGTTACCTGCCGCAAGGCAAACCATAATACCTGCGGCTACTGCTGTATTGATAGCTTTTTCATATGCGATATCGCCCCAATACTGATAGTCCTCGCCGGAACTTATATTTATGGCGGCAACATCCATTTTGGAAGCGTCATCAACAGCGGCTAAAATGGCATCGTGGGAAATCTCATGTGTATCTCTTTTTGCTTCACTCATAAATATAATTTGCGCTTCGGGAGCAACACTTGAAAATTTATTTCCGTTCGGCAGCGTTCCGTTTTTACCTACCGCAACGCCGCTTACCATTGTACCATGAATGTCAAGCCAATGATTTATAAAGACATCAGCGGTGTTTTCAGCATAGCTATAAGCAAATGGGACTTTATCACTTCGCCATACCTGATTTGCTTCTACGTTAACATTCAGTTTTTTCTGTCTTATTATTCTTGCAATATCAGCTTTTGTATATTTCGGGTTTTCAATAGGCTGCGCAAACATTTCGTGGTTTACATCAAGCTCACTGTCGATAACAACAATAACCTGTCCCTGACCTTTATAGCCCAATTCATGCATATACTGAACATTCATCATTTCGCAGCAGTTTTCAACTCCCGATGTGCTTTCGGTTACAGGTAAAATATCTTCATCAGAGAATAATTGAATTTCTGTATTTTCCTCCGGTTCGACAGGCTCAATGCGCTTGTAAGTTTGGGATATATACACATTTTCAACATTCGGCAAAGCTTTTATTTTGTCTATATCAGATTTGTTGACGGTAACTGAAAAGCCGTTTAATACATTCGTATATGTAAAACCAAAATCCGCTTTTTTGTTGACTTTATTTTTTATGTCTTTTTGTACTCTTTCCTGTACGGATAAAATACGCTCTGTCTGCTGAATTGACGCTTGTGTTTCGTTATATTTCGCCGCACCCATTAAAATCGCTTCGTCAGTTTCCAATGCTGCTTCGCCCATAACCTCAACAATTAGCGTAACCTTTTCGTTATCCTCTTTTTCCTCTGCGTTAATTGCAGGTATAAAAACCGCAAGCATAGCGGAAATGATTACTAAGCTCAAAATTCGTTTTTTCATAGTATATCCTCCATAAGTATATGGCATTAAAAAATGCATGACTTGTGATAAGCCACGCACAAAAACGCAGCTTAAACTTTATATTACCATATATATGTTTCATAATATGGTCTGTCACACTATATAATATCACAAATATATTCTGTTGTCAAATATTTTTATGGTTTCATAGTATATAATAATGGTGAAAGTAGGTGTTTTTAGTGGATGAGTTATTTATAAGACAAAGAATTGCTACTTTGCGTACTAATAAAAATATCTCTGCTCGTGAGTTGAGTTTAAGACTAGGACAATCCGAGGGATACATAAATGCTATTGAAAATGGGAAGTCTAATCCATCAATACAAATGTTGAACTATATCTGTGAAGAATTAGGTGTGTCAATGTGTGAGTTTTACGATATAGACAATAAATATCCTCACTTGATACAAGAGATCATAAAAGAGGCAAAAAGACTCGATAAAAAATCACTTGAGGGAATATTAAGCGTTATGAGGAGCATGGGTAATAGGTAAACCAATATATAAAGGGAGATTCATCGGTATGAAAAAAACTATTCTTCGTATCATAATTATGTGCTTGGGGGCAGCGCTCATAATTAATGGAATTTTTTTGATGCTGTTCGCCAATGCTAATATAGGTACATATCTTACAATCCTCGCAGGACTTATCCTGTTTGTGCCTATGCTGTTCCTCAAAAAAACAGCAGCACTTATGAAATATCCGCTGTTTAAGATATGCACGGCAATTGTTTGCTTTTTTGCGCTGCTTATCTTTGTATCATCGTCTTTGCTGTTTATCTACGGCAACACTACAAACGCGACATATACGGAGGATTATCTCATTGTGCTCGGCTGCGGCATCCGTGGCGAAAGGCCAACCGCGCCGCTCAAATCAAGGCTTGACACTGCGATTAAATACATAAATCGTAATCCTAATTGTACCATTATCGTATCGGGAGGACAAGGGCATGACGAGGCCATAAGCGAAGCAGAGGCTATGCGGCGTTATCTTGTAGAAAGAGGTATAGATGACAGCAGGATAATAAAGGAGGATAAATCGACGTCTACAACCGAAAACTTCAAATTCTCGGACAAGCTTACAGATGACGGATTATCATCACACAGCGCGGCATTTATAACGAACGATTTTCACGTATACCGGGCTAACTCACTTGCAAAGCTGCAAGGCTTTAACCTGCACCGCATCGGCGCGCCGACTGCGTGGTATACTATTGCGCCGGTATATCTTCGCGAGCAGCTCGCGCTTATACAGATGATTTTATTTAATAAATAAATATTTTTCTAAAAGGTATTGACAAACTGTCTTAAATAGTGTATAATAGTTAGCGTTGTGAATGACAATATGGTCCGGTAGTTCAGTTGGTTAGAACGCTAGCCTGTCACGCTAGAGGTCGTGGG
>JAFLUC010000018.1 GCA_022509005.1 Oscillospiraceae bacterium
TAAGCTTAACAGCGTCATCAACTCTGCCGTACTGACCTGAAGCCTTTTCGAGAGCTTCGTTAGCATCCATACCCTTAGCGATGTTCTCCATCATCTTGCCGAGGTGAACGAACTTGTAACCGATGATTGTGTCGTTATCATCAACAGCGATCTTTGTGATGTAACCCTCTGCAAGCTCGAGGTAACGCGGACCCTTCTCTAAGGTTGCATATGTTGTACCAACCTGTGAACGGAGACCCTTACCGAGGTCCTCAAGACCTGCGCCTATCGGGAGACCATCCTCTGAGAATGCAGTCTGTGTACGTCCGTAAACGATCTGGAGGAACAATTCTCTCATAGCTGTGTTGATAGCGTCACAGACGAGGTCTGTGTTAAGAGCCTCAAGAATTGTTTTGCCAACAAGAATTTCTGCTGCCATAGCCGCTGAATGTGTCATACCTGAACATCCTACAGTCTCAACGAGTGCTTCCTGGATAACGCCTTCCTTAACGTTAAGTGTAAGCTTACAGCATCCCTGCTGCGGAGCACACCAGCCAATACCGTGTGTAAGACCTGAAATGTCACTTACTTCCTTAGCCTGAGTCCACTTTCCTTCCTGAGGAATCGGAGCCGGGCCGTGATATGTACCTTTTGCCAAAGGACACATAGCTTCAACTTCTGCTGAATACTTCATATTTGTTTTCTCCTTTCAAATGTCCGCAGAATACAAGTGTCTGCGGCTTTGCTTGATGAATTCTGCCATAAATCGTATGGAAATATTTCCATGCCGCCCTAAATTCATCCTTATGTTCCATTATACCACAAAATTCCGGGTTATTCAATATCAATTTATAATTTTTCTTATAACTTACAAAATTTTATTCCATATCCGCTATTATTTTTTGAAGCAGCCTTTTAAAATTCTCCGAGCTGTCTCCGGATGTTTTCAGCACCTCGTTATGCGTAAGCTCCGCTGATTCCATGCCACAGCCCATATTTGTTATACAGCCTATTCCACAGACGTTCATTCCCATATGCCGCGCCGCTGTAGCCTCACATGCGGTGCTCATTCCGACAGCGTCAGCACCCCACAATCTGTAAAGCCTTACCTCCGCCGGTGTTTCATACTGCGATCCGGGAGTTTGTATATACACGCCTTCATGGACTGTAATTCCAAGCTCTGCCGCCGCATTATGAACAATACCTCTCAGCTTTTTGCTGTACACCTCACTCATATCCGGAAAACGCGTACCGAGCTCATCTATATTTGCGCCAATCATCGGCGACGGAACAAGCGATGAGATATGATCGCTATAGGTTATGAAGCTGCCGGGACGGTAGTTCTTATTGAGACTCCCAACTGCATTTGTCAATACAACAGTTTCCGCTCCCAGAAGACGCATCACGCGCAGCGGCAAAACCACCTCACTCATAGGCAGCCCTTCGTAATAATGAATTCGCCCCTGCATTACAACAACCTTTTTGCCGCCAATGACACCGAACACAAATTCCCCTTCATGTCCGGCCGCGGAGCATTGCGGAAATCCGTCAAGATCTGAATAGCACACAACCGCTTTTATGTCAACCGAATCGACAAAGCCGCCTAGACCGCTGCCCAGAACAACGGCAATATCCGGTTTGAAATCAGTCTTTTTCCTTATTGCTTCCACATAGCCGCATAACCGCTCATAGTAATTATCAACCATAAACACCCTCCATTCTGCCTCCCGGATGGTGACACAAACCTTAGTGTGAAAAAGAAGCAAGCAGATTACGCGCTTTCGCGAGCGAGGCTATATGCCGATATGCGAGTGAGCGAAAACGCGTGAGATGCGCAGCTTATCTTTCACACTAAAAAATCCTCCTGATATGATATATTATACATATCAGGAGGACTTTTGTCAAATATTATCTGTTCATAAGCCACACTGCAAAGGTTAAATATCCGGCGAAGGTCACCCATAAAAGATATGGGAGCTGCAGCCACGCAGCAGCATGGCTTATTTTCCTGAACTCAAGTATCATAATGAGTATCAGCACCCACAAGAGAACGAGCCATATAAACGCAAACAGATACGCCTGCATATTGAAAAATATAATGCTCCAGAAGAAGTTGACCGCAAGCTGTATGCCATATATCCGAAGCGCGCCTTCGGCGGTCTCCTTGTTCTTATCTCGGTTTACATAAATAAGAGCACTGCCTATTCCCATAAGAATAAACAATATTGTCCACACTATTGGAAACAATATTGCTGGCGGTGAAATCGGCGGCTTTTCCATTTCGATATATTGTGCCATACCGTCACGTATAAGCCATGCCGAAAGTCCTCCCACCGCAAGAGGTATAAGAATTGAAATTACATACGGTTTTATTTTGTTCCACATATCACGTTATCCTCCAATATTACTTATTATTCTTTTTCTATTTTATGCAAGCCGCATTATTTTTTATTCAAAAAGAGGTTAACGCTATATGATACAGAACATATATTTTATATGATATTACTTCAATTCATTTATGCAAACGGATTGACTTGCGGATGTATTTACTTTAATTTTTTCTTTAGACCATTCACCTTTATATCTTAGAACACATAGTCAGTCAGACAATCATACCAATGCACATAGGTGACACCGTTGACTGTCAGCGTATCATTATTTGGCAGCAGCTCTGTCCACAGTTTTCCGTATTTATCAAACTTCCAATCGTTGCTGTTGAATCTTCGCCATAGCACAGTCCTTCCGTTTTTATCAATGAATTGTTCGGAGACTACACCGTTGTCATAAGTTTCTATATCCATAACGCATATAGTATCATATGACTTGCCGTTTATTTCTATGGTGTATCTACCAACAATATCGAGCAGGAACGGCTTATCCTTGCTTGATATAGCATCACCCTTTCTCGATATATCGCCTTTAACGGATAGGCTTATCTCATTACCGCAGTTATCCTCACCAAATCCCCAGTTAGGAATAAATTCATTACCATCAAGAAAAGTATAGCATTTTTTAACACCATTTACAATATGACTTTCGGCAAGAAAACGGCAATGTGTGTCTGTAAGCTGTGCAATAAATGCCCTGTCGGTACATGGCTTATTTTTGTCGAAATGTTTCTCTCTTGCGATTATCTCAACACCCTCAATACCATGCACCTCAGCTTTACCGACTACTTCCATCTCATAGTAATAGCCACCCATGCGAGACGGTTGATCGTATATCACCCATGTCAGCTTTTCACCGAGCTTAGGCACTAAAAACCAACCCATTAATTCTTCCCATTTAACATCAAAAGGTTCGCTGCTGCTGGGAATAATCTTGTATCCGGGCATCATCTCAGGTAATTTTAACATAATATCTTCTCCTTTCGGTGGATATGGATAGCGCTCTTTGAAATTTTTTCTTGCAGTATTCAGCCTGCTTTTAACCGTTCCGAGAGGAATACCAAGTCGGCTTGCTATCTCCTTTTGTGGCATATTTTCAAAGTAAAATAGTGTAAGTATCTGTCTATCGTTTTTGCTAAGCATTTCAAGCGTTTCATGTACGGGCAAATATTCAACAAGCCCATAACGACTTTGTACAATCTCGTTCTCAGGCAGCTCGTCGATGTTAATAGTATCACATCTGCTGCGAAAAAAATCATTGACTTTATGACGGGCAATACCGATTATCCATGCTTTGAAACTGTCTTTGTTTTTTAGCTTGCTGAATTGCTTGAACGCTGCCAGCCAGACCTCTTGCAAAATATCATCGCTGTCAGCCTTGTTTGCTATGTGAAACCTCACATAACGCTCAACGGAGCTACGGCACACGTCAGCAAGAACTTCAAATTCGCTCACATCCTCACCTCCCATTATTGATTTGAAAGCACTTTCAATTATATAGTCGGAATTTTGGAGCAAAAGGTTCAGATTGAATAATTTTTTTAATAATTTCTCTATAATACCATAAATTATAATGAAATCCAACTCACATTGCGGCCAAATTTTATACGGTTTATAATCCTATTTATCCCTACAGCACAAAAAAACGGATAGTGATATTTGTTATAATATCTCTATCCGTTTGATTTCAACCCTCTCTGACAGACTATTATAAAATAGTTGTTTTACTGTTTCATCATTCCTGGTTTACCGTAATATCTTTTCCGTCACTTACAACCGACACAGCGCCGTTTACGGTCTGATATACTTCACATCCGGCATTTTCAAGAATATCAAGCACCTCCGTATCGGCAGGCGCCTTATTGCTGCAAGTAATCACCGAATATTTCGGCTTAACGCTTTCAATAAACCCGCTCATTCCGTCGCAGTACCTTCCATGATGAGGCACTTTTAAGAATATATGCTCCATATTTCCGAGCTGCTCCGGCAATTCAGCAAGTCGCTCAGTTTCGCAGTCACCCGCAAACAGCAGACGGTTTTCGCCGTGAATTACGCTCACCACAATAGAATGATCATTATCCGCCTCATCATAGCTTTTCTGCTGCGGCGGGTACAGGCTGAATACCGTGTCATCAAGCGTGAGTATTCTCGTTTCTTTAAGTATAGTAGGTGTTATACCCTTCGCATTTACCGCCTCGACATAGTTCTCATATTCGCTGTTATTTCCTTCGTAGTCGGGTGCTATGATTTCCCCGATCTCGATACCGTCAAGAACTTTAGGAACACCGCCGATATGATCCTGATCAAAGTGACTTATTATGAGATAATCTATTTTCTCTTTACCGCTTTCTTCAAGGCGACTCACGATCTTTTTACCGTCACTTTTTTCTCCCGCGTCTATTACTACGGTATAGTTCTCAGTCTCCAGCAAAATAGCGTCGGATTTACCTGTTTTTAAAATCTCCAATTCGAATTCACCGGTTACCTCCGGTACGTCAATCGTACCGGAGGTGGTGACTGTTTCCTTATTTGTTCCGCATGATGTAAGTAGGCTGAACCCTACCGCGAACACGACTATTGTTGGTATGATTTTCATTGCTTTTTCACGACGAACTCGTCATTCTCGCAATCCACCATAATTGTATCTCCGGCTTTGATCTCACCCTCAATAATCTTTTCGGAAAGCATATCCTCGATCTTGCTCTGGATAGCGCGGCGGAGCGGTCTTGCGCCGTAAACCTTGTCAAAGCCCTCATCGGAAATTTTTTCGATTGCCGCGTCCGAGAAAGAAACGGTTATTTCATTCTCGGCAAGTCGCTTTTCAAGTGATTTCAGCATAAGTCCGGCAATCTGCTTGATCTCATCCTTATTAAGGCGGTCAAATACGATTATTTCATCTATTCTGTTCAGGAACTCAGGCTTAAAAGAGCGTTTCACTTCTGCCATAACCTTATCCTTTATTGCCTCCCGCTCGCTCTTTGCATTGCTTGCGTTTGCAAAACCGAGCTTTGACGTGCCTGTTCCGAGTATCTCGCTTGCGCCGAGGTTTGATGTCATTATGATTACTGTGTTCTTGAAGTCTACAAGCCTGCCCTGCGCGTCTGTTAAGATACCGTCATCAAGAACCTGAAGCATGATGTTAAACACATCAGGATGAGCTTTTTCAATCTCGTCAAACAGGATAACCGAATACGGATGCTTTCTTATCTTCTCGGTAAGCTGTCCGCCGTCCTCAAATCCCACATATCCCGGAGGTGAACCGATAAACTTCGACACCGCGTGCTTTTCCATATATTCTGACATATCAACTCTTATAAGCGAACGCTCCGAACCGAACAGCGCTTCCGAAAGAGTCTTTGTAAGCTCTGTTTTTCCTACGCCGGTAGGTCCTAAGAACAGGAATGAACCTATAGGACGCTTCGGATCCTTGAGCCCGGCTCTGCCGCGCTTTATTGCCTTTGCGACAGCCGTTACAGCCGCGTTCTGACCGATAACACGATTATGCAGAGTTTCTTCAAGGTTTCTGAGCTTTTCCATGTCCTCTTGCTTTAGCTTTGAAGCTGGGATATTTGTCCAGTCTGAAAGTATTCCGGCAATATCGTCCTCCGTTACTTCAAGCTTTGAGGTTGTTCCGCTGCCCTTCCAGTCCTTTTGCAGCTTTTCAACCTCTTCCTGCAACGCCTTTTCCTTGTCACGTATTCCTGCAGCCTTTTCATATTCCTGAGCATTAACAGCCTCCTCGCGCTCGCTTGAAAGCTTTTCAAGCTCCTTTTCCTTTTCCTTAAGCTCCGGTGGAGCAGTCTGAGCGCCGAGCTGTTTCTTTGATGAAGCCTCGTCTATGAGGTCAATCGCCTTGTCGGGAAGGAATCTGTCTGTTATATATCTTGCAGACATCTTCGCCGCCGCCACGATCGCATCATCTGTAATTGTTACTCCGTGATGCGCCTCATACTTATCCCTTATGCCTTTAAGTATATCAACAGTCTCCTCAACCGTTGGCTCGCCTACTGTTACAGGCTGGAAACGTCTTTCAAGCGCTGCGTCCTTTTCAATGTATTTCTTATATTCCTTCAATGTGGTCGCACCGATAAGCTGGAGCTCGCCTCTTGCGAGGAACGGCTTCATAATATTTGAAGCGTCCATTGAGCCTTCGGCATTTCCCGCGCCGACGATCGTATGAAGCTCATCAACGAACAATATAACATCACTCGCTTGCGAAACCTCGGTAATAACCTTCTTGATTCGTTCCTCGAACTCACCTCTGTACTTTGCGCCCGCAACCATTCCCGAAAGATCAACCGAAACAAGGCGCTTGTCTTTTAACAGCTCCGGCACATCGCCCGCCGCGATTCTCTGCGCGAGTCCTTCTACAACAGCAGTTTTACCGACGCCCGGCTCACCGATAAGACACGGGTTATTCTTTGTGCGCCTTGAAAGGATCTGAGTTACACGCTCAATCTCCTTTGATCTTCCGATTACCGGATCAAATTTACCGCTCCGGGCAAGCTCGGTGAGATCTCTGCCGTACTCATCAAGCGTCGGCGTACTCGTCTTGCCGCTTCGCTTTTTAGCCGACGCATATGCGCCGCCCGATGCCGGCTCTGTTATGCCTGCGCTGAGCGCGTCAATAACATCGTGATAAACCTGATTTATATTAAGTCCGAGCGATGCGAGCATTCTTACTCCAACACTGTCTCCCTCACGGAGTATCGCCATTAAAAGATGCTCTGTTCCTATATAGCTGTGTCCCATTTCTCTCGCTTCGATTGCGGAAATCTGGATTATACGCTTCGTTTTCGGCGTAAGCGGCAGCTCGGTTTCGAGATCGATCGCATCATATGTCCGCGTAAGCTCCGCAATTTTATCCATTACCTTTTCTTCGGTTATATCCGCTCTTTCGAGCACCTTCGCAGCAACGCCCGAGCCTTCACGTATCAGTCCGGCTACAATATGCTCGCTGCCTATATAACGCTGTCCCAGCTCGCATGCCGCGTCATGCGCTTCGCTTATCGCGATCCTTGCCTTTTCTGTAAAGTTTGAAAATAACATACCAAAACCTCCCTTTAAGTCCTTAAATATTTTCTCTTATCAGTTGTGCCCTGTCTCTGTCACGCTCCGCAGGCGTAAGCTCCTTTCCTGCCATGATTACAGACGGAGCTGTTTTTACCATTAATTCTATCGGCGTCATCTTTCCGTCACATCTGATTATACCCATATTCTGACCGAGCATAACATCTGAAAGCATCGATTTTGCTTCGGCGGACGTCATGCTTCTTGCATATTTGAGTATTCCGTAGGAGCGGAAAACCTTGTCTTCCAGTTCAAGCTTATGCTTTTCTCCAAGAGTTCTTCTCGCCTTGCTTTCCATATCCGAAATCTTGTTTATGACGTTCCTGAGCTTTTCTATAATCTCCTTTTCTGAAAGACCCATTGTTATCTGATTAGAAATCTGATACAGACAACCCTCGGCATTTGTGCCCTCGCCGTAGAGACCGCGAACCGCTACGCCTACACCCGAAACCGACTGCATAACTCTCGCAATATTTCCGGTCATCGTAAGCCCCGGAAGATGCATCATTACCGATGCGCGCAGCCCTGTTCCGGCATTGGTCGGGCAGGCTGTAAGATAGCCGAATTTTTCGTCAAACGCGTATGTTAAGGATTCCTCTATAACATCATCAACCTTATCCGCCATATCATAAGCCTCGTCAAGACAATATCCGCCCATGATCACCTGCAGACGAATATGATCCTCCTCCATAAACATTATGCTCATAGTTCTGCTCTTATTTACAAGTACCGAATGACCCTTTCCTTCTACCATCTGCGGACTTATCAGATGCTCTTCAAGCATTGATATCTTTTCTGTCCTTTTCAGATCATCGAGCTCAAACTTATCAAAATCCCTTGAAAGCACTGAGTTGCTTTCCGTAATCGCCGAATGCAGACTCTTTGTTGCCTCTGCTTTTTTCTCATCGCTTAACGCCGCCGGAAACGGTGTTTTATCAAGGTTTCTCGCAAGTCTTACCCGCGTTGATATTACTATTCCGTCATTAACATCATTATACCAGATCATTTTGCACCATTCCCTTCTAACTGCTTTATCTCCGCGTGAAGCTTTGCGGCAGTTTCGTAATCCTCTTTATTAACAGCAGTCTTAAGCTGCTTTCTCAACTCCTCAAGTCTGCGCTTCGCCTTTATATCGGCGCTTGACTTCGATGGGATTTTACCCGAATGCGCCGATGATGCCTGCGCCTGGCGCAGCACCTGCTCCGCGCCTGAACGGAAGACCTGATAGCACTCGCCGCACCCGAATCTTCCCGTTCTGCGGAAGTCACTCCACGTACGCCCGCATACCGGACATTTTCTGTTATCCTTCTGGATTACCGGCTGAACGCTGAACATGTCCATACCGTCAAACATATCAAACAGTTCTGAAAATAAATCTATCATAATACATACCTCCTGTTACCTATAGTGCCTTTAACATACTTTTTAGTATTCCTGCGCGGAGTTTATCCGCTCCTTGTGCCTCTTTAAATATATCTGCCAGTACCGCGGCACGCATAACGTCAGCTATTCTTTTATCAATAACACGCATATCTGAAAGCTGCGCTATCAGCTGTTCTGCCTGCTCTACAGTAGCTGTATCGGCCGTATATATTCGTACTCTTTCCTGCGGCAGCCTTCTTATTGTAACATATCCGCCGCCGCCTCGCCTTGATTCTACAGCGTAACCCCTCTCAGGGCTGAATCGCGTTGAAATCACATAATTTATCTGTGACGGTACGCACCCGAAAAGCTGCGCTAACTCGTTCCTCTGTATTCGGAGCTGCTCTGCTTCCTCCTGTTTCATAAGCTCCAATATAAAAGCTTCTATTCTGTCTGATATACCCATAACCTTTCGCCTCTTTGACTTTGACTTTCTTTGACCTTTAATTAACTACATTATAACACCATTTTACGCCTTTGTCAAGCACTGAATTGTATTTCTTTTTTTGCTTTTTTATGAACAAATAATGAATTGTCAAAAAAAGTTTGAAATATAAGAAATTTTTTTCAAAAAATAGTGGTAATATTTTTATTTTTATGTTATAATATAATGTGTATGTGTGTACTTATGCACATTTACGCATGATTTTGACTTTTATGATGCTAATTAAATAATTTACATTATATATTATGAGGTGAAATGATGAATATATTCGATAAACTATTCGGCACATATTCCGATCGTGAGCTGAAAAAGATACACCCTATCGCAAAAAAGGTAGATGCTCTCTCGGACGAAATGGAAAAGCTCACCGACGCGGAGCTAAAGGCAAAGACTGCCGAATTCAAGGAACGCTATAATAACGGAGAAACACTTGACGAGCTTCTTCCGGAGGCATTCGCGGTTATGCGTGAGGCAAGCTGGCGAGTTCTCGGCATGAAGCATTTCTATGTTCAGATCGTCGGCGGTATCATTCTCCATCAAGGACGTATTGCCGAAATGAAAACAGGTGAAGGTAAAACTCTCGTTTCTACCCTCCCCGCATATCTTAACGCGCTCACAGGCAAGGGCGTACATATCGTTACAGTTAACGATTACCTTGCAAAGCGTGACTCGGAATGGATGGGCAAGGTTTACCGTTTCCTCGGTATGAGCTGCGGACTTATCATTCACGAAAAGACAAATGACGAGCGTCGCGAGGCATACGCATGCGATATTACCTACGGCACAAATAACGAGTTGGGCTTCGACTATCTTCGTGACAACATGGTTGTTCACAAGGAGGAAATGGTTCAGCGCGGTCATAACTATGCAATCGTCGACGAGGTTGACTCGATTCTTATCGATGAGGCAAGAACTCCGCTCATCATTTCCGGTATGGGCGGTGAAGCAAACGAGCTTTATCACGTTGCCGACATGTTCGCTAAAAGACTTAAGAAGCTCGTTGTTACAGAGCAGGACGATAAGCAGCTTGATACAGATATAGACGCTGATTATATAGTAGATGAAAAAGCAAAGACCGCAACTCTTACAGAGCGTGGCGTGACAAAGGCTGAAAATGCGTTTAATGTTGAAAACCTTTCAGATCCGGAGAACATGAAGCTTCTGCACCATATCAACCAGGCGCTTCACGCAAACGGCGTTATGCACCGCGATCAGCAGTACGTTGTTACTCCCGAGGGTGAGGTTATGATCGTTGACGAGTTCACCGGTCGTATAATGCCGGGACGCCGCTACAGCGACGGTCTTCACCAGGCGATCGAGGCAAAGGAAGGCGTTAAGGTTGAACATGAAAGTAAGACGCTTGCTACTATCACATTCCAGAACTTCTTCCGTCTTTACGGAAAGCTTTCAGGTATGACAGGTACGGCTCTTACAGAGGAAGAGGAATTCCAACATATATATAAGCTTGATATTGTTGCCGTTCCGACAAACAAGCCTGTTATCCGCGAGGATATGCAGGACAGCGTATATAAGACAGAAGCCGGTAAGTTTGCGGCAGTTATTGCGCAGATCAAGGAATGCAACGCAAAGGGACAGCCGGTGCTCGTTGGTACCGTTAATGTCGATAAGTCAGAGCTTCTCTCAAAGCTTCTCAAGAGAATGGGAATAAAGCATAACGTATTGAATGCAAAGTATCATGAAAAGGAAGCGGAGATCGTCGCTCAGGCAGGTAAAAAGGGCGCGGTAACTATCGCCACTAACATGGCAGGTAGAGGTACCGATATCATGCTCGGCGGTAACGCGGAATATCTCGCAAAGCACGAAATGGCTAAGCAGGGATTCTCAGATGAGCTTATTGCAGAAGCTACAGGCTTCGGCGAGACTGATGATGAGGAAATCCTTAACGCGCGCAAAATGTTCACAGAGCTTAATGATAAGTTCAAGGAAGAAATACAGCCGGAGCGCGAGGAGGTTCTTGAGGTTGGCGGTCTCTTTATCATAGGTACAGAGCGTCACGAATCAAGACGTATAGATAACCAGCTCCGCGGACGTGCAGGTCGTCAGGGTGACCCGGGTTCTTCAAAGTTCTTCCTCTCACTCGATGACGATCTCATGAGAATATTCGGAAGCGAAAGAGTTAAAAAGATGGTTGACGCTCTCGGTCTTGAAGAGGATCAGCCTATCGAAGCAAAGATGCTTTCAAACGCTATCGAGAACGCTCAAAAGACACTTGAAAGTCGTAACTTTGATTCACGTAAGCACGTGCTCCAGTATGACGAGGTTATGAACGAGCAGAGAAAGATCATTTACTCACAGCGTCAGAAGGTGCTCGACGGCGACGATCTCACCGATACAATCAAAGGTATGATGGAGCAGATCATCGACAGCGCCATGGATGATTTTATCGGCATAACGGAAATCCCCGAGGAATGGAATCTCAGAGCGCTTACAGAGTTTGCTAATGCAACACTCCGTGCAAACGGTGAGTTTGAGGTTACAGACGATGAAATCGATACTATAACAAAGGCAGATATCAAGGATGAGCTTCTTGCAATTGCAAACAAGAATTTTGAGGAACAGTGCGAGGTATTCGGCGATCAGATGCCGGAGCTCGAAAGAGTTATTATGCTCAGAGTTGTTGATACTCTCTGGATGGATCACCTTGACGAGATGGATCAGATCAAACGTGAGATCGGTCTGCGCGCATACGGTCAGCATGACCCGGTAGTAGAGTTCAGAAATGTCGCATCAGACCTCTATGAGGCTTTACTTGATTCGATTAAGCGCGATACGGTAAAATACATTCTTACAGCTAAGCCGAGAATCAAGCTCGAGCGCGAGCAGGTTGCAAAACCGCTTGATACGGGCGGTGACGGTTCGCTTAAGAGCACAGGCAAGAGATCCGACAAGAAAAAGGTCGGCAGAAACGACCCGTGTCCGTGTGGTTCAGGTAAGAAGTATAAGCATTGCTGCGGCAAATAATACAAATATATTTTTCAAAGGGATGTAATTAATAATGTTAGAGTATGATGAATACAGACTCGCGCTCCAGGGTATGGAGAAGAGTATAAGCGAGCTAAGAGAGTCGCTTGATGTTACCGGACTTGAATCGGAAATAGCAGAGCTTGACGAACAGTGCGCTGCTCCCGATTTCTGGGACGATATGAAAAATTCACAGGCGGTTCTGCAAAAGGCAAAAAATTTAAAAGATAAGCTTGCCGAATTCAACAACATCGTCGACACTCATGAAGAGGCGCTCATGACCATTGAGATGGCCGAGGAGGAGAATGATGCGAGCTTTGCAAACGAAATAAAAAAGACAGTTGAGAAACTCAATGATCAACTTGACAAAATGCGTCTTGCAACATTGCTAAGCGGTAAATACGACAGCTCAAACGCAATTCTCACCTTCCATGCCGGCGCAGGCGGCACAGAGGCACAGGATTGGTGCGAGATGCTCATAAGAATGTACACAATGTGGGCGCAGAAGAACGGGTATAAATCCGAGATCATGGATACGCTCCCCGGCGACGAAGCAGGTATAAAGAGCTGTACAATGGAAATCACAGGCTTAAATGCATACGGATATCTTAAGGCCGAAAAGGGAATACACCGTCTTGTGCGTATTTCCCCGTTTAACTCTCAGGGTAAGAGAATGACCTCCTTCTCATCAGTTGAGGTCATGCCGGAGCTTGATGATAATATTGATGTTGATATCCGTCCCGAGGATGTTAAAATGGACGTTTTTCGTGCTTCCGGCGCAGGCGGTCAGCATATCAATAAGACATCATCTGCAGTACGTCTTACACATATCCCGACAGGTATTGTAGCATCATGTCAGACACAGCGTTCACAGCTTCAGAACCGCGAGTATGCCATGAAGATGCTCAAAGCTAAGCTTGTCGAAATAGCCGAGCAGCAGCAGAAGGAAAAGATTTCGGAAATCCAGGGCGTTCAGACAGAGAACGGCTGGGGCAATCAGATCCGCTCATACGTTTTCCAGCCATATACAATGGTTAAGGACCTTAGAACAGGATTTGAAATGGGTAATATACAAGCGGTCATGGACGGCGAATTAAACGGCTTCATAAATGCATATCTCTCAGCTGCAAATTTAGGTACATTAAAGAAATAAGGTATAAAAATAACGGCGTACGCCGTTATTTTTATACCTTATTATAGCAATGCTGTTAAATGAATCATCACAGTAAAGAATACGAACATGCATATAAGCATCGCATACATTGTACGGACAGCCGTTTTCGCGCTCCACATTGAGCGCAGCAGCTCATACGTGAGTATGACAGAACCTGCAAGTCCGCATATAATAAGAACGATAAATGTTCTCAGAGCGAACAACCCCAGAATCGTGCCAACTATGCCGACAACGGTGATCGGAAGCCCGACAAAGACAAAGCGCTTCACAAAATCCCAATACGGAGTGAATTGCCTGAATATCCATTTGCTTACAGCAAAGAAAATTCCCGAATAGACAAAGAAGAAAACCAGTCCGCTCACAGCTCCCGATAATGCCGCTCTTAGCCAGAGCCCCAGCATAGTAAAACCATCAGTTCCTCCGAAGCCCATTATATTGCCAACCTGACTTAATATTCCTCTTGGAGCGCCGGTTATAATTGCAAACGCGCATAATCCGCATATTATTCCTTCAATTATAACCATGATAAGAATCTCAGCTATCCCCATCCGTCCCGGATTCATAACCGTTTCAATCGGCGACTTTAAAAAGCTTACAAGCAGCTTCCATGCATTCACAAACGGATTTCCTGACATGCCTTTAAATCCACCGCGAAATGAGCTTCTGCCGAAAGCGGTATTGCCATAATTGGTATATTGCTGCCGCTTTGTGTTCTTCTCTCTTTCCCTCGCCTGTTTTGCGCGCTCCTTTGCCTGCGCTTTTTCTTTAGCCTTTTCAGCGCGGGCCTCCTGCTTGGATTCCTTCTTTGTTTCAGAGCTTTCCTTCTCATCCTGCTGTGCCTTCTCCCTGCGCTTTGCAACACTCAGCGCACAGGTACATACCTCGCCCTTTTCAAGCTGTTTCCCGCAGTAAATACATTCTCTCATAGTAACCTCCCTATTCGACCGTGTAGTATAGTCTTGATTCAAACTCTGCCTGCCTTATAGCATCTATATCAGCTGTACGATGGTACAGCCGCAGTTCAATATCGTCAATATTTCCCCTGAAATCCTCAATCTCTTCAAAAATCTGTGATATATCTGTTCTGTTAACAAAGCTCGCTACAGCTTCATCAACAATTGTCTGCGCACCCGGCGCAAGATGCGTCTGCGACGGCACGGCTACCAATATATACTCCGCGGAATATATTTCATTAAGTCTCCCATTGTCACGGGAATCCACTTCCGGAAGACTCCTGATATAGTCCGCGTCTCTGTTTATTTTTATTCCGAGCGACGGCTCCGCATTCCTTAGTATGCTATCATTTATCGTAAATGAGGAAGCGAGCACATTACATTGTGACCCTTCGGGGATAAAGCTATCAAGTTTGCGCTTCACTGCTATTACCGAGGTTACATCATCCCTTACAACAGGCTTCATGGAAAATGACGGTATTATTGCGATATTCTTTATTTCCTGTATATTTGACGGCTGCTTACGATCTATATACGGACTGATTGCAGTTACTATCACAAGCAGTGTCACAGCAAAAAGCATCCAGCGCTTTGAAATACAATTCACTAAAAAAATTGAAAGAACCGTAAACGCGGGTACATACATAAGAAGATGCTGCTGTCCATGCGTTTGTGTTGCTATAAACATTGTGCCGCACACGATATTCTGAACCCACGGAAATATGGGACGGTAATCCTTCTTCTTTATCGCGGCTATAAACGGAACCGCGAACAGAACTATTATAAACAGCGCCCCGAAATATCTTGCTATAAATCTGAGATCCACCATCAGTGCGAACTTATATCCGGAATAAAGTGTTCCGTAATCTTTCAGGAGTATCCCTGTCAAAAACGGCACAAAGCCAAGCAGCATTATAAGCGCTGAGGTTATACCGGTCACTATAAGACCGGTCCATTTCCTATGAAACAGTATGCAGTCGATAATCATCGCCGTAACAAACGATACTGCAAAAAATGCAAAATATCGTCTGAACAGCATCATAAGTATAAGCATAACGCCTATTCCTACATAACGAAGCATACCACATTTTTCATTACCTGTATAATATAAATTATAACATGCCAGCGCTATCAGAAATCCGCCTACGTCCACAAAACCCAGTCCTGTAAGATACAGCGTTGCCGGAAGCATAAATGTAGCAGCAATATACGATACCCACGGCGCCTTTGAGAGCTTTGCACAAAGCCGGTATGTGAGCACAGATGACGGTATAATATACATAACGATCAGACCCGTAACATAGGATAACCGCGATGTACCGAAAATCCACATCCACAACGCTGACGGCAGAGCCGCAAGATAATTATAGTCGCTTGTGCCTATTGATTCATAAACCCGATGCCAGAAATCGCCCTTAAGCTCTCCCGAAACAACTGAGCGGCCCATTTCCCAATAGGTGGCATCATCCCAGAAATAGATTTCGCGGCACCGCCCGGCATACATTACTCCCAAAAAAACCAGCACGAGACATACTGCTCCTACGAGAATACATGCTTTCCTACCATCAGTCAGCAGCGCTTTGTCTGATTTCTCGCTTTTGCTTTTGTTTTTCTCCATCCATTCAAGAAGATCCAAAATATTTACCCCCTGTCAAAATTCAAATAATGACATTACTTCCTCATCTGTAAGACTTGCAAAGGTTTCCGTATTAACTCTTATTATATCATCGGCAAGGAGCCTCTTCTTCTCTTGCAGCTCGATAATCTTTTCCTCAATAGTTCCGCGTGCCGCAAGCTTTATTACCTGCACCGAACGTGTCTGTCCTATCCTGTACGCGCGGTCAGTTGCCTGATCTGTAACCGCAGGATTCCACCACGGGTCGTAATGGATAACCATATCCGCTCCCACAAGGTTAAGACCTGTTCCGCCTGCCTTAAGCGATACAAGAAATACAGTACGTCTGCCGTTGTTAAAGCTCTCTGCCATTGCTGAGCGTTCTTCCGCAGGTGTTGATCCGTTTATATAATAATGATCTATACCGTCTTTATTAAGCTGCTTTTCTATTATATCAAGCATTGACCTGAACTGAGAAAACACAAGTATACGATGTCCGGATCCTATTCCGTTTTTCACAATCTCTATTAAAAGTTCAAGCTTACCGCTTTCGTCTGAAGTATCAGCAGAACCGGTAAACAAAGCCGGATGACAGCATATCTGTCGGAGCCGCATGAGGAGAGTCAGAATCATAAACCTGTTTCCGTTTTCCGCTATTATGCCCCTTGCCTGTTCCTTTATTTCACTCAAAAATTCCAGATACATAGCCTGCTGCGTGCGACTGAGATCTGCAAGCATTGTTGTTTCAATCTTTTCCGGAAGTTCATCCAATACATCCTTCTTCATTCGTCGCAATACAAACGGACGGATTATTCCATGAAGTATATCGGAAATCGAAGAATCACCATTGCGCGATGCCGGAACTTCAAAGCGATCACGGAATTCACGCGCACTTTTAAGATAACCCGGCATCACGAAATCAAAGATTGACCATAGCTCCATTAACGAATTCTCAATCGGGGTACCGGTAAGAGCAAATTTATGCTCCGCCCTGATTCGCTTAACACTTATTGCATTCATTGTCTTCGGATTTTTTATATACTGTGCTTCATCTATGAAGCAATATGAAAATTCGATATTTCTGTATAAAGCGCTGTCACGTCTAAGCAGCGGATATGATGTTATTATAAACTCATAATCATCTACTGTTTTTATAAGCTCCGTGCGCATCTCCTTTGAGCCGCTTATAATAAGCGACTTTGCCTCGGGGGTGAATTTTTCAATTTCACGCTGCCAGTTATAGATGAGCGTGCTCGGAGCAACTATAAATATAGGTTTTTCAGGCTTTATACCTCTTACAAAAGCTATTACCTGCAGTGTTTTTCCAAGACCCATATCGTCAGCAAGAATTCCGCCCATGCCCATCTCAGAAAGCTGCGTGAGCCACCTCATACCTTCAATCTGATATGGACGCAAAACATTCTCGAGTCCATCGCTAATAACCGGTTCAATCGAACGTATTTCGCGCATATACCGTTTAACGCTTTCATCCTTCTCTATGTCATTCCTTGCTTCTAAATATAGCATATGGAACTTTGGCAGCGTTTTTCTTCCGGAATATATATCAACATTTGTAAGATCGAGCCGTTCAAGAAGCCTTAATATATCCCCCTTCTTGTTGTGATTAAGTCCGATAAAGCTACCGTCAGATGTTCGGTAAAAGCTGTGCTTAAGCCGCATAGCCGCCATAATGCCCTTTATTTCCTCCGGTGCGAGATCTGTTTCAAAATTGATCTCAAGAAAATCTATGTCATTTTTATACGAAATACCCATTGACATATTTATATCATCGCGAACGCGTACTGCCTTAAATCTGTCTGTCATAATGAGTTCAGCCATTCCCGCAAGCTCAGGAAGGTCATTTGTTATGAAATTATATATCGCGCTGTCACCGCCAAGGCTGAACACGGATTTCTCACGATCGAACCCATTAAAGAATGATAATATACGATTTTCCAGATCTGTATCACGTATTACAATCTTGCCGTTCTCTTCATATTTCTCTCGCGGAATCCGAAATTTCAACGAACCGTATTTTGCAACAACCACCGCCGTTATGCGATTACCGTCAGCATCAAGACATATATCAAAGCACGGCTTGCTGTTTACTATAATATCCTCGACACCATTTATTACGACACCGCATCTTCCGCGAAGCTTTGGCAGCACATTCGCGGCAAACAGCATTGTATTGTCACCCTTAAAGGTTACCTGCATACGATTTTCACGCTCAAGAACACGGTAAACCGGCATGAAATACTCACGCCATTCTGATGAGGTTCTGTAAATATTATCTGAATAAAGAAACCATTCTCCGTCTGCTGTGAGCGATATACCGGCCTCGGACAGAGACAGGACTATTTCCTTGTCATATGCTGCTATATCAATCAATATATCCGGATCATCGTTAATAATACGTACTCCGCTTAGGGTTATCCCGTCATATACAAGGCTGAAATCCACATTTGAAAGATACGGAAGTATTCTTCGCAGCACTGCTGCTCCGAAAGCAGTCCTGTAAACTGCTTTAGTATACATCTGTATTCCGGTTGAACGTGTCTCATATACCTCCGCCAGGATTGAAATTATTTTATCCTCGTTTTCGGGAAAATACATTGTTTTTCTGTTATAAACAGTATTGCGATCTATCTTAAAATCACGATAGCTCAGATAGCTGTCCAAAAAATTTTCAAGCCCCTGTATTCTTCCGCTACACTCAGGCAGAGATATTGACATTTCATACATCGCTTCACTGCGGATTTTCGGCTTCACAAACAAAGTAAATGCTGCCCGTATACGTCTGCGCTCCTGTGATACCGCAAATTCACGGCACAAAGCCGATGCAAGCTTATCGTTTTCATTTGTGTATTCCCCACCCTGTTCAAGTTCTGCCTGCCGCTGTTTTAAGACGGCTACAATATGCTTGCAGGTTGTCTGCATCGTTTCATAGTATGGGCAAGAGCAGAGAACTTTGTTTATTTTATCATCGTCAAATGTTATCTGTACATTATACAGTTCTTCTCCATCCACCACCGCTGTGAGCTCGTTTTCTGTGCGGCGGCGCATATGAACCCTGCCTTCAAGAAAGTATTCTGCGCCGCGTTTATATATCATTGATGAACAAATTTTCTTTATCATGCCGTCTGATATCTTCATAGCGCTGCGCTCCTTAAAAAAGTAATTATTTAATAATTATACCACTATTTATCTATAATTACAACAACATTTTAAAATAATTTTACGAAAAAACGGTAAAGCCATAGGCTTTACCGTTTTAGTTATTAAATCAATTATTCCGCAACCTCTGCGTCAACATCCTCTGCATCTTCGTTTTCTGACTCTGCATTAGTATCCTCTGCGTCTGCTGCATCCTCTGTGTCCTCGTCTGTTTCGTTAACAGGAACATCTAAGTCAGAGGCAATGGTATCCTCTGCACCTGCTGAGTATGCATTTGACCATACCTTTTCAAATGCTTCCCAATCACGCGGCGCATTTACCTTTACCCATTTCTCTATATAACCTAAATCTACACGATCATAGTCATGCGAGTTCGTAGCCTCCTGCATATCTGCATAGTACCACATTGCTGTATTGAGGTTATCTGACCACTCAACCATACCAAAGCTTAAGATACTGTCATTGTCTACAAGTCTGTACAGAATTCTGTTAATCAGAGCCATTGCCTCTGCACGGGTGATATTCTGGTTCGGCTTGAACGTACCGTCTTCATAACCTTTTATCCAGCCTGTTTCTGCCGCTCTGTTTATAGAATCCTTTGCCCAGTGATTGTCGATATCGCTGAAGTAATCATCACGCGCAGCCTCAACTGATGAGAAACGTGCTGCAATCGCTGCAAATTCCGCTCTTGTTATCGGTGCGTTCGGTCTGAATGTACCATCGTCATAACCGTTTACAATACCAGCAGCTGCTGCTGTTGATATAGCATTGTTGTACCAATCCTCAATTTCTACATCAGAGAAATTATTATCCTGTGTCCAGAACTTTGCTCTTGAATCATCAGTGAGCATTCTGAAGAATATTGTTGCCACCTCTGCACGAGTGATATTACCCTGCGGTCTTACCTCTGCAAGAGCAACACCGTCTTTCTCATACGGAACTGATTCCTCGAACGGATAACCGATGATGTATGCATAGTGCTCATCGATATTGAGAGCAGCACCATTACTTGTAACAGGTCTCTGCGGGTTCGGAACCGGTGTAGGTCTATCAGCCGGGGCTGTAGTAGCATTCGGGTCTGCTGTAGCATTCGGATCTGCCGTAGCTTTCGGATCTGCTGTCGGAGCAGGTGTTGTTCTTACGCCGCTACCACCGCCACGGTTGCTGCTGGTGTACTTGTAAAGTTTGTACCACTCTGTATCTGTGCTTTCAAATGATACCGTGGACTCTGTTGCAATATTCTTAATTGTTACGGAGCCGCTGAAGTTACCTGTAACACTGTGATACTCGCCATCTGTTGTGAGTTCAGCCTGCGCTGTTACTATTGATCCAGGAATTGTGAGTGTAAGTACCTTCGACGCTGCTGTTCCGTCATTTATGCTTGTGAAATACTCGTCAAATTCTTTATTTGTACCCTTTACTGTCATAACAAGAGTAAATGTATTTTTCGCAGCATCATATGTAACCGACTTCTGCTCGAAAAGCTTTTCGGTTGTCTCGTCCCATGTCCAGCCTGTCGGTGTTTCAGCCGCTAAATTATCATTTGAAATAGCCTTGTCAGCCTTAATTTCAATTGTGAAATCACCGGCGAGCGTTGTATTGTCTCTGGCATAGTCTCTGTCAATATTCGCATTCACTGCAGCGTCAAGGTATGCTTCCCATTCCTTTGCGACATTTGTCATGTCGAGAGTTGCCTGAGCATTAACTGTCATCGATGTTGATGTTGAACTCAACGCACCAATCTGTGACGGGTGGTCTGAATATGCAGTACCTGTACCTGATTTTATATCAAGCGCTGTCGTAACAGTGTCCGTTTTCGGTATGTTTTTAATCGTTCTGTTCTCTTTAGCAACCTCATCGTGATATGAAGCAAAAGCTACAAATGATGTCGCAACAATCGCCGTAGCTGCTGCTAATGATATTATTTTTTTCATATTCCACTTTCTCCTTATAAAATTTATATATATTCTAATTATACATCTATATTAACATTTTGTCAAGCCTAAAATTTACAAAATATTATATTCTTTTTTACTGATTATTTACGGAAAAATAACTTTTTTGAAAAGCTCGTTAAATCTCTGTATGATAATTCATCTCCTCCGAGAATAATATCAGCATTGCGCATAAGATATTCCCAACATTCCGTACCAAATCTTTTTTTTATGTATTTTTCGGCATTATTCATAACCGGACTGCGGCTTGTGAGATTATGCATATCGGTTCCTATCAGATGGATCATTTTATTTTTCATCATGCCGTCAATAAACTTCTTTAACGCTGAAATGCCAAAACTTCCGGCATTTATCTGGACTAAAATATCAAGCATA
This sequence comes from Oscillospiraceae bacterium, assembly GCA_022509005.1. Taxonomy (GTDB): domain Bacteria; phylum Bacillota; class Clostridia; order UBA1381; family UBA1381; genus Ornithomonoglobus. Next base: position 21,535 of record JAFLUC010000018.1, read on the forward strand.
TAAAGTGAGTTTAGTAACTCCCCATCCTGCTTGATGTTTCGCTCTGCATGTGCTATTATAGGATGAATTCCGCTGATTGACAGCTTGTACACATTATCAATTGTATTATCAGTCCATTTCGATCTCGGCATTTCAACAAGCATATAATCAGTTCCATCAACACAAAGACGTTCTATACCTCTGAAACGCGTGATATCACAGGTCAGATGTACCTCGCAGCCAAGTCTTATTTCAGGCACATCAGCACCGCTTATCTCTATTTCATTAATAAGCTTATCATACGATCGCTCTCTGTTCTCAATGAATTTATCAACATCGGCAGATGAACACGGATAACAATGTGAAGTTGAAACTATACGGCTAACCCCCATACGCTTGCTTAATGTAAGCATCTTAATCGCAGTATCCGTATCAGCGGCACCATCATCAAACGAAGGAAGAATATGAGAATGAAAATCCGTAATCATACTAAACCACACCCTTTCGCCTGTTAACTATATACTTTGCTACCGTGATAACAGCAAGCATAAATAATATTCCCGTTACAGCTCCTGCGGTATCTATTAATACATCTCTTATTTCGCAGCTTCTGCCTGCGCTTGAAATTTGATGTATTTCATCGCTTATAGCATATAACATGCAGAATCCTACCGCAATTGCAAATATTACTGTTTTTTTCTTTTGAATATGCAGCTTTGCCGAAACAAATGTTGACATTCCCAACGCTGCATATATCGTAAAATGTGCGACCTTTCTGATAAAGCCATGTATTCCTTCTGCTATTTCATGCTTCTCACCTGCTGATAACCGGGAAGGAGACAATATAAAATCAATCAACCGCTTCGTCACTCCCTCCGACATCTCTGAAGAGTTTACAGCATCCTGTGATGAAAAATAAAAAATCAAAATCATAATGCCCAATGTTACAAGACATGAAATAATTTTGATTTTTTTCATAGCAATCCTCCATTTCACCATAACAAAGCCAATTGAAACCGTATAAACGAAAAGAAACAGTCAGATCATATGCCGCTTATCTTGTATATTATTCGCCGAATATATATACCTCAGGAGTTGATGATGGAATTTGTTCTGCCGGTGCAGTTGCCTGATGCGGAATGCGCTCCGGTGACGGTGTCCATATCTCCGGAACAGGAGGGATATCTATTGGTTCTTCTATCGATTCTTCTACCGGTTCAGGGGTCGGCTCGGGAGTCGGAGTAGGTTCCGGCGACGGAGTGGGTTCGCCCAGCTGATGCATAAGCGAATTGATAGCTTCCTCTGACAAATCACTATCCATCTCAAGCATGCGACGCGCCAATTCAACATTAGCTCTTGTGACTATCTCTACATAGTCAGAAGGGATACCGCCATAAACAGAATTCAACGCCTTTATTATATCGTTATTTTCTGCGATATACATATTCAGACTTTCGGTTTTGTGTGAATTGTCCTCTATCTTTTTAACCGCTTTTATAATAAAATCATCCTTATTCTCTGCCATGAATCTGAAAGCAAGAATATTTGAACGCTGATAAAAAGCCCTTAAAATCTTACAGGCTGTATTTTCATCATCACCTGAATTCATATATTCGTTATAATAATCATAAAAGTTGACAACATCGTAATTAACGCGCTTTATGTATGCGCCTATATTATCACAATCCTCAACCTTTCCGATAATGGATCTTATATTATCACTCAGCTCAGTATCAATATAGGTCTGAAGATCCTGACGTCTCAGATTACAGTAATATGCTATCTTATCTTTCTTCAAATCACCCTTATACTTATCTATATAGTAGGAGCTTCTTGTCAGATCATACGCTTCATAATACATTTCACATGCCGCGATCTGCTGCTCATATACAGCGTCATCAGCCTCAGAAAGCTTGCGGCAATCAGTTATTCCGACCTGTGGCAGAGTTTTTATAAGTCTGACCTTATCAAGCTCAGACTTTAGTGCTGATTTATCACCACAGGCACTTATAAGAAGCAAAAGCAAACCACATATAAAAGAAAGCTTAATCTTCCTCAGCATCAATTTGCCTCCTCTGCTGCTTCATTCGTCTGTGTATCATCTGTTATATCATCCGGTTGTATATCCATTTGCTGCACTGTGTTTTTTTTCTTAGCAATTTTCTTCTTTGACTTGACAGGAGAACTATCATTATAACCATAGCCATAGCCATAACCATAGCCATAACCTCCATAGCCGCCATATGACTTCCGGTTTCTGTAGCTTCCGCCGTATGCACTTCTGTATGCTCCGTAATTCATACTAATAGCATCTATATCATTTACGAAGAAGCCGATAACTTTTGCATCAGCAATATTAAGAAGGTTCAATGCCTGTTCTATACTCTCATGATTAGTGTATCCTTCTCTTACTACCAGCATTATTCCCGAAACCCATCTTGATAATGCCACCGCATCTGTAACGACAGTTATGGGAGGCGTATCAATAAGAATATAATCATATATACCTTTAAGCTTCTCTATAAGAAGACGCATTGATTCTGATGCAAGAAGCTCCGCAGGATTCGGAGGGATTGAACCTGATGTTACACAGTCAAGTCCCGGTCTGAGGTTATGATAAACAACATCCTCAAATTCCTTCTGCTTTGACAGAATCGTTGTAATGCCATCACTCTTAACAACACCAAGATACTGGTGAATTCTCGGTTTTCTCAGATCACAGTCCATAAGCAGAACCTTTGAGCCTGTCTGAGCGAACGTAATGGCAAGATTGAGAGTTGATGTTGTCTTACCTTCACCTGCATTAGGGCTTGTAACACAAATAACCTTGCTGTTTTCGCTTGTATCAGCCATTGAGAACATTATATTTGTTCTCGCTGTTCTATATGCCTCGCGAATGATAAACGGTGTTTTTTTATTTAATATAGCTTCCTGACTTTGTTTTAGCTTCTGCTGCCGTTCATTAGCTACGTCTTTTTTCTTTGAAAACAATCCGACTTTTTTATTTTCTGCCATTCTTTATTCACACCTCTATACGAAATATAGTTGATTTTTAGTTAAATTCAAGATTAGGAATTTCACCCAATATAGGCAAACCGTATTTAGCAACGAGCTCATCCTTGCTCTTTACTCTCGTATCGAACATATTAACGAGGAATATGATGATCATTGCTACAATCGCTCCGGCTAACAGGCCGATTACAGCATTACGCGCGGTATGAAGCGGCTCGGATTTTGAACTCTCTTCAGGCCATTCCGTAGGCTCAGAGGTTCCGCCGCCAAACACTCTTGTTATCTCACTTTTTGCGTTATTTACTATACTTGAGCATATAAGATAAGAAACATGCGCATCCTCATTTAATACCTCAATTTTAATAATATTTGTATCGGTAACAGCCTCCAATGTAAGCATACCTTTGATGTCTTCAACGGTATATTTATTATCAAGATCATCACTTACTGTGTTAAGAAAATTTTTGCTCTGAAGAACCTCAATATAGGTAGGGAGCATATTTTTCGCGCCGGTCATAGCATTTGTATTAACATCGGTTGATGTCTGCTGTCCCTCTGTATTTATAAGAAGTCTTGCTGATGATTTGTACTCAGGTGTAGCTGTGATTTTAAAGTATGTGTATGTAGCACCGCCTACAAGAACTGCAAGTATCACTATAAACCACCAGAATGTAAGCATCATATTGATAATATCAACAACACTTATCTCTGATTCCTTTTTTGTGTTTTCTATATTAGTTTTTGATTTATCCTGTGTCTGCAATTAAAAAACGCCCTTTCATTGCTTAGTCCGTTTTATTATATCATATTTATATTACTTTGTCAAGATTTTAATCCTGTATGCGCGCGGATTTGCTTCACGTTTGCAATTAAAACAAAGTGATGCTTTTGCTCCAGCAAAAGCATCACTTTGTTTTATTCATCTGTTTCATTCTCTTCACTCTCATCATCAACATCAAATTCAAGTTCAATGTCATGATGACAATTAGGACATACTATATTGCTTTCCTCATCGAGCATATCGAAATCTACAATTACATCTTCGCCGCATTCAGGACACATGATTTCAAACAAGCCGTCTTCCTCATCATCATAAGATTCGAACAAGTCGTCATCATCCTCATCATAGTAATCCTCATCATTTTCCGGACCGAATGAAATTGAGTCCTCATCCTCCATATATCCGAAAAGCTCGTCGATACTCATATTCAATGATATATTGTCCTCTTTAAGCTCATCTATCTCCTCATCAATGTTATCGCAGCGTGCTGATATCTCTTCTATTTCCGCCGCAGCATCTTCGAGTGTTTCAATAAGCTGTGCAATAATCTTTCCTTCCTCTGACTTTTCGGCAATCTTCATACCGTCAGAGAGACCCTTCAGATAGGATATTTTATTTGTTAAATCGCTCATGATATAAGTCCTCCTTTCAGCACGGGGGATTTAATATTTATTTTGTAACTCTCTCCATATATTCGCCTGTTCTTGTATCAACTCTGATTATATCTGAGCCGTCAACAAATAACGGAACCTGAATTACTGCGCCTGTTTCAAGCGTTGCCGGCTTTGTAGCGCCCGTAGCTGTGTTTCCGGCAAAGCCCGGCTCTGTCTCAGCGATAGCAAGCTCAACAAAGGTAGGCGGTTCAATATCGAATACCTTACCCTTGTATGAGAGAATCTTACATACATCGTTTTCCTTAACAAACTTCATCTGATTAGCAATTTCATTCATCGCAATCGGGATCATATCAAATGTTTCCTGATCCATGAAGTAGTAAAGATCGCCGTCATTGTATGAATACTGCATATCCTTTCTCTCAACGAAAGCGTTCTCAAACTTCTCTGTAGGTCTGAACGACTTTTCAACAACGCTTCCGTTAATAACGTTCTTCATCTTTGTTCTTACGAAAGCAGCACCCTTACCCGGCTTTACATGCTGGAATTCAACAACCTGCCAAACTCCACCGTCCATCTCGAATGTTACTCCGTTTCTGAAATCTCCTGCGGTTACCATAGTATCTTGTTCCTTTCCACCCGCAAATATACGGGGTTTAAAATCTTAATTCTTAATCAAACAGCCCGGTCTTTTCCGTCCGTCTGCTATACATATATATCTATTTTATCAAAAAACTTACTAAATTGCAAGAGTTTTTTAAAAATATATCATACGACTATCAAATTTTTCGGCGATGAGGCGAAATTTACTATTTTCCCGTCTATAACAGCGATAAGATCCTCTATCCTCACTCCGCCCCAGCCGTCAATATATATTCCCGGTTCAACGCTCAGCACATTTCCGTTTTTTAATATATCCTTGCTCTTTGGTGAAAAACACGGCATCTCATGTATTTCAATACCGACGCTGTGTCCGAGTGAATGACCGAAATTTTCGCCATAGCCCGCATCTTGTATCACATCACGCGCTATCTTATCCGCATCAGAGCATTTCATGCCTTCGTGTATTCCACGAAGCGCTGCCTCCTGCGCCTTAAGGACAATATCGTATATTTCCTTTTGTTTTCCGTTCGGCTCGCCAAACACAACCGTACGAGTCATATCAGAGCAATATCCCTTATATACACACCCAAAATCAAGCGTGAGCAGCTCGCCTTTTTTTACGATCTTATCCGAAGCGACTCCGTGCGGCATTGCCGAACGCGCGCCTGATGCCGCGATTGTCTGAAAAGACAAATCGCTTGCGCCTTGCTTTTTCATAAAGATTTCGAGCTCCAGCGCTATCTCACGCTCGGTCATTCCGGCACGCATAAATTCAAGTATATGTGAAAACGCCATATCGCCTATATGCTCTGCCTCTGCAATTATTTTAAGCTCTGATTTATCTTTTATGCGCCTTGGCGCGTCTATCTCTTTTTGCGCTTTATAAAAACGCTTATCTTTAGCGCTTTTCTGTAATTTTTCAAAAAAGCCAAATGTTACGGCGTTTTCCTCAAAACAGATTTTTTCCTCTTTTATACCGGCAAAAATCTTGTCCCAGCCCTTTTCTATATCTATAATATCAAAATCCGGCGCCTGCTCCTTTGCCTGAACCGTATACCGAGAATCGGTTATAAGCATCCGCTCTGTTTTTGAGATTATGAGCCATGCATCCTCAGAGGTGAAGCCGCTGTAATAGAATATATTCGGATATCCCGATATAAATACAGCTCTGTCATCTTCTATATTATTAAGAAGCTTTTCAATCCTTGACTGCATCGCAAAGCGCCTCCAGAGCAAGCTCATATCCCTTAAAGCCGAGACCGCATATCTGTCCGATACATTCCGGTACAGTCACAGAATGATGACGGAATTCCTCGCGCTTATGTATATTTGAAATGTGAACCTCGATTGCCGGAAGCTTTACCGAACCCAGAGCATCACGGATAGCATACGAATAATGTGTAAACGCGCCCGGATTCATTACGATACCGTCAAAAACACCGAATGCCTGCTGAATCTTTTCACATATCGCGCCCTCATAGTTACTCTGGAAAAACTCAACCTCAACCCCAAGCTCCTGCGCCTTCTTTGAAATCTGCTTTTCAAGCCCTTCAAGCGTATTTGTGCCGTAAATCCCCGGCTCGCGGATTCCGAGCATATTAAGATTTACACCATTTATAACTAAAAACCTTCTCATAGCTTTTCTATCTCCTTCATCAGTTCGTCTATTATGGCATTCTCAGGCACTTTTCTGAGAATTTCACCCTTTTTGAATATCAATCCCTCGCCGTTTCCTCCGGCAATGCCGATATCCGCGTCACGAGCCTCGCCGGGACCGTTTACAATGCAGCCCATAATGGCAACTTTGATATTCTTATCCACCTTTTCAAGCCGTCTTTCGACCGCTGATGCAATACCGATAAGATCAATTTCCGTTCTGCCGCAGGTCGGGCATGAAACGAATTCGATACCGTCATCACGAAGCCCGCAAACCCGCATAATATCCTTTGCCGCGTATATTTCGCGCACCGGATCGGCTGTGAGCGACACACGCAGCGTATCGCCTATGCCTTCATTTAAAAGAGTTCCTATACCAATGCTTGATTTTATTGTGCCCATTCTCTCGGTTCCTGATTCAGTTACGCCGATATGGAGCGGAATGTCACATTTTTCAGAAAATTTCCTATAAGCTTCAAGCATGACCGGCACATTGGAAATCTTGATTGAAACGACAATATCCGTAAAATTAACGTCGTCAAGAAGCTCAATATGCTCCATTGCGCTTTCAACAAGCGCATCAGCGGTTGCGCCGCCGTATTTTTTAAGCAGCCTCTTATCGAGCGAGCCTCCGTTTACGCCGATTCTTATAGGAATTCCGTTAGCCTTTGCCGCGTCCGCAACCATTTTCACGCGTTCACGGCTGCCGATATTTCCGGGATTTATCCTTACCTTATCTATTCCGTTTTCTATACACTTAAGTGCAAGTCGGTAATCAAAATGAATATCGGAAACAAGCGGAATATGAATTTGCTTCTTTATTCCCGCAATCGCCTCGGCAGCCTCCATATCCGGCACTGCCACGCGGATAATCTCACAGCCCGCTTCTTCAAGGCGCAGTATCTGAGCGACTGTTTCCTCAACATTACGCGTATCGGTATTACACATCGACTGGATAACCACCGGATTTCCTCCGCCGATTTTAACTCCGCCGACATTTACCGTTCTCGTTATCTTTCTATTCATAATATCAGCCTCTTTTATGCAAAATCAATCATAACAATAAGAATATTATACCATAGAAAAATAATACCCGTCAAGACTTATTTTATAATAGAAAAGCACAGTCAATGACCGTGCCTTTCAATGCATATAAATGTAGTCTTTTTAGTTTATAGTTATACATTCAGAATCCGCCTGCGGCGTCATACTCTTTAAATTATCCCACCACATAACTTTGATATATTTACTGTGTTCTGCATTTCCGAAAGCAAAATCAAATTCGTTCCTATAATCATCAAAATTTGCAGTATCAGATATTTGGACGGAAATCAATTTTCCGCTGTCATCATATAATGCCGATATAATCTGTCCAGATACTGCCTCTACTGAATTAAGCTTGACTGTAAACTGTATTATGCTTCCTAAATCCAGATTTTTTATCTCGATACCGTTTTCCGTTACAGGTTCTAAAGTAGGCAGTATTGTCGGAACAGGGGTTGAGATAGTAGGTGATACAGTTATATATCCATCTACATATGACAGATTTAATGGATTAAAGTTCTCATCATAATTTACATCAACTCCGTCTGTATAATTCAAATCTCGTCCCTTATAATAACTGATTTTTATTGGATATGATCCTGCCTCTGCAGAAGACAGAACAGAAAATTCCAATATTGCGAGAGTGCCGTTAAATACTGCATTAGTTGTACTGTCCCAACTCATATTATACGGATTTGCTGTTAATTCCTGTGCGGGTGTAAACACAGCTCCAGTAGTACCCGGCGAAACTCCTTCCAAGGACAGCACATCACTATCATATTCAATCTCAATACCAAGATTGGAAAACCCGGTATTGTTTTCTATTGTTAATGGGATTGAAATACTTTTTCCAGCAGTGCATGAGCCGGTTCCTACTTGTATCGATATATCGGCAGCATATGTATAAAATCCTATAATTAGATTAAATATGATAGAAAACAATAGACAGCCTGATAATAATTTTTTCATGAAGCAACAACCTCCTTAGTGAATTTCTACGTCCCAACCTGCAAGATGGCGCAGAAGAACCGTACTATCCTGATTGTTGATTTTTCCATCTCCATTAACATCTAAGGCTGATCTATCCACATCTACATCCCATCCGGCAAGATATCGCAGTAAAAGCGTACCATCAATGTTGGTTACTTTACCATCTCCATTTATATCACCGGGAACATGGCTTGAAATCGTAACAGCGCCAGATATGTAATTCAGGTTTAGCGGATTAAAGTTTTCATCATAATTTACATCAACACCGTCCGTGTAATTACCATTAACGCCTTTATAATAGCTTACTGTAACAGGATATGTACCCGCTTTTACCGATTTGTTTACGGAAAATGTAAGCGTGGCAAGCATTCCGTTAAATGTCGTATTAGATGTGCTGTCCCATCCCATATTATACGGGTATGTATTTATATTTTGTGCAGCAGTATATATGCAAGGAATATCTGTATTACTTTTTACAGACTCCAAAGTTAGCGCATCTTTGTCATATCCTATTTCTAACGCAAGATTAGAAAAACCTGTATTTTCAGAAATGCTGACTATTACATCCACCGTTCCGGCGGCGGAAACTGTAGCTGTTGACACGTCTATCTTCGGACCATCTGTCGCTGGTTGCTTTGTTGGACTTTCGGTTGCATCAGGCTCTTCCGTTGATTCAGTCGGAGGAGTAGGCGTTGGTGTTTCTGTGGGCGTTGGGCGTTCCGGAATAACAAATGTCACCGTATTACTCATTTTAATGTCAAAATGATTACTTGCGTCAACATACGCCTGATATGTTCCGGCGGGTAGTTCAATATTGTAACCATCTTTCGCACCCCATTCTGTATGGTATGAATCTCCGTCCCACAATTCGTTTTTCCATATCTTTACATCATATCGCTTTTCTCCATACACTTCATTCCAATTAAAAGTTGCTGTTGAGTTTTCTCTATTTACACTAACCGATAATGTTGGAGCTTTTAATTGTACATCATTAGCATAATATACTCCAAATATTTGTGCTGAAGTATTGTTTCTATCATATATTTGGATTTGCGTCCCATCTGCGGTTCCCCCTTCAGTACAATCTAATACACGATTAGATGAGGATTTGGGGCGTATTACAAACCCATTACCCTGTTTATAAAAACAAAATCGTTGATTATTCGCATTTGTGTCATCAGGCCATGTATGAAGCTTTAAATTATTTTCATCTCCTGCCGTTTCCACGTCAAGTCTACTGCCGTCAAGTGCAGAAATGATTTTATAATTTCCGTCTGAACACCAGACAAACTTCCATACCTGATTAGCATACCCATTTTCCGTACCCAGCTGTACATATCCTTTATCGTTAACAGTTAATACTTTACCCGAATCAACATTATATATTATTCCTATATCTAACCCTTCAATGTGTTCAGACGGAGCATCTGTTTTCCATATCTGAAAGTTCTGTGCGGCAGTATTATTGTATTCCCACATTTGGACATTGGTTCCGTCAGATGTAGATCCATCCTGTAAATCAATTACACAACTGGTACACTCAGCTCTTAGTTTAAATGCTGCTGATTCTCCGTAAATATACCATTTCTGTGCCCAATTCCCATTATAATTATATACTTTTAAATTTGCACCGCTTAAATTACTTGCATTATCAACATCAAGACTTTTTCCGTCCCATGCAGATGTTATTTTATAGCTCCCATCACTCTGACGCTGAAAATGCCATATTTTTCGGACTTCCTCTGGGCCTTCAAGGCATACATTTCCATTATCGCTATTTACTATTGACTTCCATGCGGCAGTGTTTATTATATACGCATAAAAATCATCGCCTACATTGACCGGTGAACCGAGAGAAGAACCGATAGAATTTGAGCTTAATTGTACAGTACAGATAGTACTGTATCCCAGTGTCCAAGTAACATGATACCTATCATTAGTGTGTGCATTTACAACAGGAGTTCCGGCTGAATTTGTTCCCACACATATCCCTGCATGTGTCCATGTGCTTCCGCTTGTACTTGAATAATATACAGGATTTCCTTTGAGTATCTGTGAAGCGGATGGGTTGGAAATTAATGTTCCCAGCGAACTAAAATGCTTTCTTTGTGCTGTGCAGCCAATCCATGCAGATGAATTGGGGTACCATGTTCCGTCAGTAGGTATTCCTCCTGCGCGCATACATTGTGAAACAAAATTAGCACAGTCACCGCCGGAACCTTTATAACTAGTATAGTTGGGGTTGTAATTACTCCAGTATGTATCGGCATATGCAACCGCAGCATCCGGTGAATAACTATATGTAGCCATTGTGGATAACCCATAATCTGAATTATCAGCTTTATTCGAGATAGAATGTGAAGAAGTATTATTTTCTTCAACATATGAACTTGATGTCATACCATTCATATCTGCTTCGGTATAGTTATCGGACAATATGATAAAATTATTAGCTTCTGTCGATATAGTCATACTGTGTTTTGTCCCAAAACCAGATGTGTCTGAACTCATTACATCATTAGCTAAGTCATCATAGTCATAGAATGTCCATTCAGATATTTTTAATTCTATATCATTGTCATTATATACAACCTCATCAATATTAAATATTACCTCTGCATCTAAAAAGGTTATATTCATGAGTTCCTGCATATTGTTGACAAGCGCTGTTCTTTTTTCCATATCATTCTGGATTTCATTAGAAACTGATAGTTCCGTTTCTGCACTATTTTTTGTGAAGTCGTATTCTCTTTCTTTAAAATAGACTTCGAGAACATCATTAAACTCATATTCTTCATGATTTTTGTTTTCTCCAAACCAATCATCTGCCAATTCATGACAATTTTCTGCGGTGTCAGCAGTAGAAGTAGCAGTAGCATTAATATCGGGTAATACTAACACAGAGCCTACCATTGCCAAGCTCAGTAGCACCGACAAAAATTTCTTTTTGTTCATAATATCCTTCCTTTCAAATATTTTTCATAAAATGTTCGAATTTTATATTATATGATCATTTAGACCATATAATATATTTTAACATAATCATTTTGACTATACAATATATATAATAAACAAAATTCTGAGGTGAGCTTTATGAAAATTGATTATGCGGCTATTGGAAAAAGAATACGAGAAGAACGCAAAAAACAAAATCTTTCACAAGAGAAGCTTTCCGAAAAAGCAGACCTGTCCCCTGTTCATTTAAGCCATATAGAGACTGCAAACACAAAGCTTAGTCTACCTGCGCTAATAAGTATCGCTAACGCTCTCAACGTGTCCTCCGATACTTTATTGTGCGACAGCATAAATGCATCTGATAAAGCATACAAGCATTTGATACTGTACGAGCTTGAGGACTGCACAAACAAAGAATTAAAGCTATTATCAGATTCTATTAAAGCTATAAAAAAATCCTATAGAAGTATACAAAACTAAAAAATATCCCATATTCATCTCTCAAAATGAATATGGGATATTTTCATTTCGCTATCAACTTCACAATATCGTGGTACGATATAAATATTATCAATCCAATCAGCAGCAAAAATCCGATTGCATGGACGATGCCTTCTTTTTCGGGCGGGATCTTGCGTCTTGTTACAAGCTCGATCAGCATGAAGAACAAGCGTCCGCCATCCAGCGCCGGAATAGGAAGAAGATTAAATACTCCGAGGTTTATTGTGAGCAGTGCCGTAAGGTTCAGCACGTACAGCCAGCTATAGCTGCCGCTCGATACAGCATTGTGTACCTCTGATACTACACCTACCGGTCCGCTCATCTGGTCCATACCGACTTTACCGGTTATCATCTGCCAGAGCGAGTTATACACAAGTTTTACAACAAACTTGGTCTCGTTCCATGACTCGCCCCATACGTTAAAGAAATTTATATCCTTCTGCCGCGGCACGAATCCGATTATATATCGCGTTTCAGTCTCAGTTGTGCCTATCAAGCTTTCATCTTTCGGATTTTTATCGCTGTACGGATACAGCACGGTATCACTCTCTGCACCATTTACCGCGCTTGTTACCTCAATGCCCTCATCGGTATATTTATACTCTGCCGTGTTTTCTGTCGGCTTGAATTTAAAATGCAGCTTTTGGCCATCACGCTTAACAGCAATCTCACACTCTTCATCCGCTTTAAATGACTGAGTATATAACGCTATATCACTATAAAAACTTACATGCTTACCGTTTATTTCAACGATCTTATCTCCCGGTCTGATACCTTCCTGTTCAATATAGCTGTTAGGGACAATTTGATCCACTACATTTGTACTCACGGGAGAGGTTGCCGCGACAATGAAAATGAACAGAACAAAACCGAGTATTACATTTGAAATTCCGCCTGCCGCGACAACGATTATCCGCTGCCAGCACGGGCGATTTGAAAATGCCCGCGGATCCTCTGACTTTTCATCCTCGCCCTCGAATTTACAATATCCGCCAAACGGTATACATCTTAATGAATACTGTATTTCCGACTTCTTGCTGCGCCATATCGCCGGACCAAAACCGATTGAGTATTCAAGAATTTTAAAATTCATCAGCTTAGCCGTTATGAAATGACCGAACTCGTGAAGTGAAATCATCACGAGAAACATTAATATTGTCACAATAGCTGTTACCACAAACAACAGCCTCCTTCAGATTTAAAATTTACTTTTTACTATCTCTCTTGCTTCCTTATCAGCAGCATAAATATCATCAAGCGTTGGATTTACTATACTCTTATGCCGCGCCATTGCCTCTGCAATCGCGTCTGTAATTCCAAGATATGATAGTTTCCCCTTCATGAACATTTCAACTGCCGCTTCATCCGCACTGTTAAATACAGTAGCAAGAGTGCTTCCCTCTCCTCCGCCGCATCTTCCTGCCTGCCTTGCAAGCTCCAGTGCATAGAAGGTTTCCGTATCAGGCTCATCAAATGTGAGAGAACCGTATTTAAATAAATCAAGTTCATTCCCCGGGATCGATAATCGATTCGGATAAGTCAGCGCAAACTGGATGGGAAGCCGCATATCCGGTGCGCCAAGCTGTGCTATTACAGCATTATCCGTAAACTCAACAGCTGAATGTACCACGCTTTGACGGTGAATAAGCACCTTTATATCATCCACCTGAATATCAAACAGCCATTTTGCTTCTATTGTTTCAAGCCCCTTATTTACAAGCGTTGATGAATCTATCGTCACCTTTGCGCCCATATCCCAGTTAGGGTTATGCAATGCCTGTTGTGGGGTTATGTTGACTAAGTCCTCACGCTTTTTTCCGAAAAACTCTCCCCCTGATGCTGTAAGCAGGATGCGCTTTATCTCCTTTTTATCGCTCATGCCAAGCATTGATTGAAATATAGCTGAATGCTCGCTGTCAACGGGAATTATACACTTTCCGTATTCCGCCTCGCACTGTTTAATTATATTTCCGGCAGCAACAAGAGTTTCCTTGTTGGCAAGAGCAACGCGCTTGCGGCTCTTTATTGCCGCAATAGTCGGCTCAATACCCGCCATGCCTACAACCGAAACGACAACTGTTTCTGCCTCAGGCATCGCCGCCGCCTCTATAATACTATCCTTGCCACCAAGCACCTTTATACCAGTATCGGCAAGTCTGAGTTTAAGCTCCCGAGCGCAATCTTCATCAGCAACGCACACAAGCGATGGTCTGAATTCTCGTGCCTGCGCTTCAAGCAAATTTGTGTTTTTGTTTCCGGTTATTGCCGCAACCTCGAATTCGTCAGGATGATCCCGTACAATTTCAAGAGTCTGCGTACCGATTGAGCCGGTAGAACCGAGAATTGATATTTTCATTTGCAAATATCCCCTTATATTATATTAAAAACCATAGTTGAATTATTCTTTGATTTATCCTATATAAGCCTAACAATTATACTATAGAATATCGGGAAGAAATATACAACAGGCGTTACAAGCAGCACACTGTCAAATCTATCCATAAATCCGCCGTGTCCGGGGAATATCTTTCCGTAATCTTTAATATCGGCATCACGCTTAATTGCTGACGCGGCAAGATCTCCAAGCTGCGTTATTACCGAAGCGACAGCTCCGAGCAGTGCCGCTGTAAAATACTCCGCCATACCTGTGCCGAACCCGATGAGTCGCTTGCCGACAATGTTGAGGAATAAAACATATGCGGCGCAAAGCAGCACTGAACATATAATTGCGCCAATTGAGCCTTCAACCGTCTTTTTCGGGCTTACCTTTGGTATGAGCTTATGTCTTCCAAAGAATGTGCCTGCAAAATAAGCTGCTGTGTCGCTGCCCCATGCGATAATAAATATCAACATCATTGACGCAAGATTTCTTTCGATTCTTATAATCGGTATATAGCTCATTAGCAAAGCTATATACATAGTCATAAATATTGTACTTAAAATTTCACGGTAATGTACTTTTCCGTGCAAAGCAACTGTGAATATCATTGTAATTCCGATCACAAGTGATATTGCAGGTTTTGTCTGTTCAAAATACATTCCCGCCATTATAAGCAAGCCACTGATATATCCGCACGCCTTAACAGGCGTTGAATTCGTTGTTACGCTGTAAACCTCATAGAGCATTGCCAAAGAAGCGATGCTGACTCCAATTATAAGAGGTATTTTACCTGCAAATATAATCGCAAAAAATACTATAAGCGCCACAATTGCCGTTATTGTTCGTTTTAACATGCCAAATACCGCCTTTCATTAAATTCCGCCGAAGCGTCTGCCGCGTCCTTGATATATACGTATGCATTCGTGCAGATCAGCAGGCTTGAAGTCCGGCCATAGCTTATTCACAAACACCATCTCCGCATAGCTTACCTGCCACAGCATGAAGTTGGATAACCTCTGTTCTCCGCTCGTTCTTATGAGCAGATCCACCTCCGGCTGCCCGGCAGTGTACAGATTATCATCAATATCCTTCTCTCTAAGCTCATCAGGATCAAGCTCACCGGCTGCCGCTCTTTTACAAAGCTGCTTTGCCGCGTTTATCAGTTCTTCTCTGCCTCCGTAGTTCAAAGCGATATTCATTACAATGCCTGTTCTATCACTTGTAAGCTTCTCTGTTTTTTTAATCTGCTCCTGCATCTCCTCTGAAAGCTCCTTCCGTGAGCCTATTGCGCGTATGCGCACATTTTCTCCGGCAAGGGTCTTTTCGGCATTTATGAGATAATCCATGAGAAGATTCATCAGATAATCTACTTCTGATTTGGGTCGTTTCCAGTTCTCTGTTGAAAACGCATATACGGTTATATATTTAACACCCATATTATTCGCTTCCGTTACTATCTTTTTAAGACTTTCAGCGCCTGCCTTATGACCTGCGCTTCTGGGCAACCCCCTTTTTTTAGCCCATCTGCCGTTTCCGTCCATTATAACACCGATATGCTGCGGCAGATTATTCATATCTATATCGGAATTATCCTTTTTCTTCTTGAAAAACATATTTATGGTCCTTTTATTATATTTAAAAACAGTACCGCGCACACAGCCGCGGCGCGGTACTGTTTTTATTTTTCAGATAATTATAACTCTGTTATCTCTTTTTCCTTATCTGCTGTAATATTATCAATTTCCTTGATATACTTATCTGTAAGGGTCTGGATATCCTTCTCGATCTTTTTCATATCATCTTCTGTAATCTCGCCGTCTTTCTTCTGCTTCTTGTACATTTCTATACCGTCACGGCGGGCATTGCGGATCTGAACCTTTG
>JAFLUC010000019.1 GCA_022509005.1 Oscillospiraceae bacterium
AACCTCTTTACCGATATAGTCAAAATAAGTGCTTGTATATACATCATCAATTTCGCCATCATTATTTGTATCATACAATGCTTTCAGCTCGGGAGTCACTCCGGATCCGTTTAAGGTATAATTTGCGGCTCTTTTTCCCTCATGATATCTGGATCCTGACTCAGCTATGATATACCCATCTGCTCCGGATACTGCACCGGCAGTATTACCTGCGTAGGTAAGATTAGTTGTCGCCGCGTTTGCTGTAACCGCCAAAGCTGCAAAGCTGGTGATGCTGATTGCAGCTGCTGTCAATAGGGACAGCAATTTTTTTGTTTTCATAAATAAATACCTCCATTTTTTCCACGGGCAAGTGGAAAATATTTTCTTTGCTTAAGATTTAATTCTATGATACCATAATAAGCTGTCAAAATCAAGAGACCGAAACAAAATGCATAAATAATCTGTGCTGAATTTTTTTATTTTTGTAAAATGCACAAAAAATCAGTAATTACATTTGCAGATTCACTTTGCAATTGTTCATATTTCATTCATTTTTTCTGAAAAAACACTTGACATTATTGTGGGTTTCTGCTATAATATAGTCATTAACACAGAGTATATAACAGTTCATCAGAGCTTTTATATAATATAATTTACCTATTTATCTCCCAAAAAAGCGGACACGTATGTGTCCGTATTTTTTTGTTCTATGTTAAAAATCACAGATTCTAATCTGTGATTTTTAACATAGTTCTATTTTTTTAATCTTCGTCCGGCTCGTCCCATGAATGGTAAACATTCTGAACATCGTCATTGTCCTCAAATGTATCAAGCATCTTTCTCATATTCGCAATCTGCTTTTCATCTGTGAGAGTGGTCAGAGTCTGTGCAACCTGTGCTGCTTCTGCTGATGCAATTGTATATTTATCAGCAAGTGCTTCGCGCACAGCTTCAACGTCAGCAGGATCTGTTTCTATCTCGATTATGTCATCCTCAAAGGTCACGTCTTCGGCTCCTGCCTCAAGTGCGTCCATTGTAACCTCATCTTCGTCCAGCTCTCCGTCCTCATTCTCAATAAGGATGATACCCTTGTGATCAAACATGAAGCTTACACAGCCGGTTGTACCCATGTTACCGCCATACTTTGAAAATGCCGCACGCACATCCGCGGCAGTTCTGTTTCTGTTATCGGTAAGAGTTTCTACTATAATTGCAACGCCTGCGGGGCCGTAGCCCTCGTAGGTGATAGGCTCGTAATTATCGCCCTCGCCGGAGGCCGCAGCTTTTTTAATTGTCCTGTTAATGTTATCGTTAGGCATATTTGCCGAGCGCGCCTTGGCTATTATATTCTTAAGATTTGCGTTGTTATCCGGATCAGGACCGCCAGATTTAACCGCCACTATTATTTCACGCGCAATTTTTGTGAATACCTTTGCGCGAGCCGCATCGTTTGCGCCTTTCTTTCGTTTTATTGTGCTCCATTTTGAATGACCTGACATTACAAAACACTCCTTTGATAATTATAATTATAATACAACACTTAATTATATCACATAGAAGAATAAAATGCAAGCAAAAATTATACAAGTTTTTGAAAATATCAAATAGAAACAATCATACTGATGTTGTTAAAAAATTCATAATAATGTGATACATTGCGAAATTGTACGATATTTGAGATATGTTTTTGTACGATATTTGAGATAAATATTGACATTTTGTAAATATGTGCTATAATAGAATTAGTATAGTATAAATAATTACATTCCGAATTAATGTAAAGATTTGAATTGAATATAAGTTTACGTGAGACGGAGGGACATATATGAAGAGAACATTTGGTAAACGATTCAGACGGTTGGTCAGCGCCGGTATGGCGGCTGCGCTTATTTTGTCTAATTTGCCGCCTATGGGGTTAAGTACATATGCAGCGAATACAGTTAAGAGTGTTAAAGAACCCAAGGATGGTGTAAGAACCGGAGTGACAGATGATGTAACACTGCTTGCCGGAGAAATTAGTACGCTCAGGGGAACTGATCTGTCAAGTACAATTGCTAACTATGAAAAAACTTTCTTGCTTGGTCTTGCCGCAGACTTCTGTGTGTTTATAAAAGAGGACTTTGAAGTTCTGGAAAGTGACGCGGAAGGTCGTGTGGCAGTAGGCGGAGATTTTTATGTTCGCAATAAAAATAATAGCTATGCTGTCGGCGCCGGTGATTACAATACTCATACATCTCTTGACGAACTGTTGGTGAATGGCGAACTTTTGGGGGATAGAGTTGGTGCGGCAACCGTTATTTTAGGCGGAGTTCTGAAAGATGGTAAGCTTAGTGATGTATACTATGAAAACAATAAGGTATATGAAGAATTTCCGGAACATAAATCAAGCAGAATACTTGATTTAAATTATGAAAATGAGAACTTGCTTCCCGATGATGCTTATGTCCATATTCCCGATTATAGTTCTGAATCCGGCAAGTATGAACCTGAACCTACACCCGACGGTAAAGGAAAATGGCCAAAGGTCGACAAGACACAGACCTATGTTGTAAAGCTGTTTGATTTTGAAGAAGAGTATACTAAGCTGAGTACACGCAGCACACAGCTATCCAAGAGCGGAAACTCCGGAACTATTACATATGATGAAAACAGCAAAACGATCAAATTTACATACGATGGTGATCCTGAGGATAAAAGAGAGTGTATTTATTTTAATCTTACGGAAGAACAGTATTATAATTGGTTTCAGAATGCCACAAGCATTGAATATATTAACATTCCGAAGCTTCCTACACCAAGATTTGTAGTCAATAACGACGGTTCGGCGGGTTGGTGGTACAATTCGTATATTGTTGTCAATATTGCAGGAAATGGTACTTTAAACGAAGAAACGGGGCGAAATGAGCTTCACTTTGTGAAATCACCATCAGATAACAGAAATAAAACCGCTTTCATTAATGGAGCAAGCCTTCATGTTGACCTCACGGGAAAAAACAATGGAAACAATCATCCGGGTGTTACAAGTATCCTCTATAACTTCTATGAAGCTGATGAAACTACCGACATTGTTCTTGGTGCAAATTTCCAGGGTACAATTCTGGCACCCAAAGCCTACGTTACAGATGAAGCAACATTAAACGGTGGTGACCATGGACATCTTTCAGGCGCGTTGATTGCAAGAAAGTTCAAAGGTAAAACAGAGTTCGGTTATCGTCCTTTCACAGGCGGTGTAAAGCTTGCGGAGGATACGACTGATTACAGAATTGCTATCAACAAGTATGACGAAGAGGACAGGGGTAAAGATAATCCTGAACCTCTTAGCGGCGCGACATTTGGAATTTTCGCGATTGACGGAGACGGTAATGTTTCGGACACACCTGTTCATACGATGACGACTACGGAAGAGCAGGACTTTATTGAGCTGACTCCGGGTCGCTATGTTCTTAAAGAAATAAGCGCTCCTCAAGGATACGCACTGTCCGAGGATGTATACTATTTTGAAGTAGAGGATAGAAATTATACAGTAAAGATAGCGCAAACAGCTAATGGTGCCGGGTATAATTATGATGTAATTCGAGTATACGAAGGAACAGCCCAGGAACAAACGGGTGATACAATATATGAAAAAGATATATCGGTAGCCCCGGAAGAAACTCTTACGGTAACCCTGCCAAGAATCGGAATACGCGTATATAATAATGACCAGTTTAATAAAAATGATAAGGAAAGTATATCAGGCGAATATATTTATTCAGCATTCCGCGCAGACCAGCGTACATACAAGATCGACGGTCATGAAGTTAAATTCAGATTTTATGATGGAGTAGGCGGAAGTCTGCTTCAAGGTACTGATCATATGATCATAGACGGTAAAACGTACGATTATCACACTAAGGAATTTAATGATATTTATAAAGATCTTACATTTATTAATATACCGAATATGTCCTCACAAAAGTCCGAAGATGACTTTGATGATGACGATGAGTATTATGCATATGTTGTACTATATAAAAACGAACCGATTTTCCCGGTTGTAACTCTTTCACGAGTTTTGGAAGACAAAGGCTTTGAAGGATTTCATTTCTTTGATGCCAAGGCGATTGAGGTTCACAAGGTCGATGAAAACAACAATCCTCTTACCGGTGCTGAGATCCGGTTTGAGAATGAGACTTATAAAGTTTCAGGCGATACTTACAGCAGTACTTACGAAGATGTTGTTGAGCCGATTTGGAAATGGGATAAGAGTTCAAGTTCAACTGTTAAACTTAAGGATATTGAGCAGATTTCTTCCGCAGACGGAATTACTTACGAAAATATATACCGTGTAACAGAGGACGAAGCTCCTGAGGGTTATCAGATCACCGATAACGATACCGTATTCATTTGGTGTGGCGATGACATTTACATAAATGAAGACGTACCGCGCGGCGAAGCTTTGCAGTATCTGCCTGTTAAGTGGCAAGGCGGTCAGTTTGTGGGAAAAGACGATTACACAGCTCATGGGTGGAAGAAGCTTGATATTACCAACCCCGAAAATCGTGTTATCTATATCAGAAATGCAAAAATTGAGGGCGCAAAGCTTTCACTCAGAAAGGTAAATCAGTCAGGTACACCTATCGGCGGAGCGCATATTGCACTCTACCATTACGATCCTTCAAGCGGAGGCGATGGAGAGTTAATTGAAAAATGGGAGCCTTTAACAGATGAAGTAGATTTCGCAACGGATTTAAAAAATTCCAATAGTAAATATGTCAAAAACGGCTATCTCCTTCCCGGAACCTACTATCTTGTGGAAACACAAGCTCCTGTCGGTTATAAAGATGACCTTGTGGGCGAAAAGCTGTTCTTCACGGTTGATGAGGATTTCAATATTACAAAGGGCTATACCGATGTCGGAAAAGTTGATGCAAAGATTGCTACTGACAATCATGAAGACTGGAGAATGTTAACTTATCAAGCTCTGACAGTAGAAGGCGCGACAAGGTTTGAAATACAATTTTCCAATGTAGACAGCGGCGGATTCCTTTTATATCGGGATTTCTATAATAATGATGGTTCGCCAAATTATAATATTAACTTCCCTAATAGTTGGACCGAGTCTAATCCTGCTGTTCGTTTATATGCCGATAGTGATAAAAAATATATTTATGATTTCAGTGAACCTACGACTTTTAACCTGGGACGTTTAGAAATACAAGGCAATAAGATGGAGATCGATTACGTTCGATTCTACACCGGCGGCGGAGAAATGGTCGGAACAAAAAGCGCATTGAAAATTGAAGGCGATGAAAGCAATGGCTACACACTTTCAATTCCCAATGAGACCGACGGTTATCAGATAGGTGTAAGTAAGGTAGATGTATCAGATAAATTCCTTCCCGGCGCTGAAATCACGCTTTACGCTATTGACGAGGAGACCGGAAAAGAAACCAAGGTTGAATCCAAGACAAGCGGGGATGGGACACTCATATTCAATGCTGCAGCGGGAACAAAATATGTTGTTCGTGAAACTAAAGCCCCGGATGGCTATACTCTCAGCGATGACGCATATTATTTCCGGATTTCGACAGAGGCAGTTGAGCGTACAGTTGTTTCCACAGGAGAAAAGAGTTATACACCTATTATTTATGACTCTCCATCAGATCTCAACAGCGGACAGTATATTCCTGCAGAAAATGCATCGTATGCTCAGACTTATAGATGGACAACAGAAGGGTCTGAAACCAGTATTTATAAGATCGCTCACAACGGTAACACGAATATTGTAGATTCCATTACGTTTGAATATAGTGACGGAACAAAACAGACGGTATCTACCGTTTTTGAATATGACAATGCTATATCTAAGTATACAATAATGAACGTATGGAATGTTACAAATCTTTCAAAACCGAATGAAGTTGTAAAAATTACGGCTAAGATCAAAAGCAGTTCTGAATTTGGCAGAGCTCAAAATGCGACGATATCATTAATTATGGGTAGTAGTTGGACGGATGAACGCCCCCAGCAAGTCACAACACAAGATAAGGAACAGGACATTGTTCTTATTGAAGCGAAAAAGGGGACTGTAACAAAGTACTACAAAAAAGCTCAAGCAAGTGATACGAACGCAGTTCTGATCACCGATCCGGATGATCCTGCTTATGGTCAGTATGTAGAAGGCGAGGCGGCTGGGAATGTTGAGATAGATTTCACAGCTCCAAAGATCACACTTAATATCTACAATGACAACACATTTGCGGAGCCTGTCAAAGCATCTGTAGTATATGATCCTCTTAATGTTAACAGAAACACCTATAAGATTGACGGAGTTGAGTATAAAATCACTGTTGATGACGGAGGAAATATCACAAAAATAGAGAAAAAAATAGAGCAAGGTTATGCAGAGGTTACAGACGAAGAGCTGAAAAATAAGTTCAAAGTAATCGCAGTAACAGAAGAAGACGAAACAGCCGAATATGTAGTTTTCTATGATGATGAAATAGTATATCCGACCTTTGTTACAGACGAAAGCTTTATTCTTACCAAAAATCTTCCGGCAAATATAATCAAGGACGGTGGATTGAAAATCACTGATAAACAGACAGAGATACGAATCAGCAAGAAGGATGCCGCAGATAAGGGTAAAGAAGGTGCAGGCGAGCTTTCGGGTGCTAAACTTAAGCTTACACTTACCGAAGCAACCAAAACCACAGATGGTACTGCTACACTTGAAAATGTAACGGTTTCAGATGTAGACAGCACAAAGGTCGAAAAGGCTAAGGATAATATGTCTATCACTTGGGAATCAGGAGGTACACCTGCTAAGTTTACAGGACTTCCCGACGGAAAGTATACTATAACCGAGGAAGCCGCTCCTGATGAATATACGAAACTGACTAAATCAATCACATTTGTGATTGAAAACGGTATAATCGTTGAAATTGACGGAGAAAAAGTAAATGTTAAAGACGAAGGAGTTACAGGTACTCCCGGTGAGGAAATCGTTATTAAGGACTTGATCGAAGTCTTCAACGAAAAGAAAAACACTGACGTTGAAGTTGACCTTCCCTCGACAGGCGGCAGAGGTGTATTCTGGTTCTGTGTGATAGGTATGTGCCTGATAGGAGCAGCTTTGTCTTTGAAAAAAATGCGAAGATCACCAAAAGTAAAATAACTGCTTATTTCTCAACTGATACGGTTGGTAAATAACACAAAACCAAAACGGCATGGATTGGAAACAATTCATGCCGTTTTTACGTAAAAATATTGAAAAATATAAAATATGTGATATAATTTATTTATTGAAAACGATAATCAATTGTTGAATTAAGGGGTGTTTGGCGATGAAATATGTAATGACACTTGATGCAGGTACAACCAGCAACAGATGTATTCTATTTGATAAAAATAGTAAATTATGTTCAATTGCGCAAAAGGAATTTACACAGCATTATCCTGTGCCGGGGTGGGTTGAGCACGATGCAAATGAGATATGGCAGACGCAGCTTGCGGTCGCAAGAGAGGCAATGGCAAGTATAAGTGCATCCGCATCTGACATTGCCGCTATAGGTATCACGAACCAGCGCGAGACCGTAATTGTATGGGACAGAGAGACCGGTCAGCCAATATGTCCTGCTATTGTGTGGCAGTGCCGCCGAACAGCAGACTTCACAAAGGAGCTTGAAAAGAAGAATCCTCAAATAGCTGATATATTTTGTCAAAAGACCGGCTTAAAGCTTGACCCGTATTTCTCGGGAACCAAAATACGGTGGATTCTTGATAATGTGGACGGGGCGAGAGAAAGGGCTGAAAAAGGAGATTTGTGTTTCGGTACGGTTGATTCCTGGCTGATCTTTAATCTGACAAATGGCAGGGTTCACGCTACGGATTATTCAAATGCCTCAAGAACGCTTCTTTATAACATAAACACTTTAGAATGGGATGATGAACTGTGCGCTATTCTTGATATACCCAAATGTATTCTTCCGGAGGTAAAACCATCATCTTATGTATACGGCGAAACAGCCTCGGAATTATTCGGCGATCCGATTAAAATTGCAGGCGCGGCGGGTGACCAGCAAGCCGCGCTTTTCGGGCAGACGTGCTTTAATGAGGGCGAGGTAAAGAACACATACGGAACAGGCTGTTTTATGCTGATGAACACAGGTGATAAACCGGTTTTTTCAAAAAATAATCTTCTGACAACGATTGCATGGGGGATAGAGGGCAAGGTATCATATGCTCTTGAAGGATCGGTATATGTCGCAGGTGCGGCCGTTCAGTGGCTGAGAGACGAGCTTAAGCTTATAGACAACGCTGAAGCTACCGAATACTATGCGTCACAGGTAGATGATACCAATGGCTGTTATGTGGTGCCGGCATTCACAGGTCTTGGCGCTCCGTATTGGGATTCATATGCGAGAGGAATGATTACAGGTTTAACGCGTGGTGTGAATAAGTGTCATATCATTCGTGCAGTACTGGAGTCGCTCGCATATCAGACATATGATGTTTTGCATGCAATGGAGCAGGACTTGGGCAAACGTCTTGCCATGTTAAAGGTTGACGGAGGAGCTTCGAGAAATAATTTTTTGATGCAGTTCCAGGCGGATATAATCAACACGCATGTAATCAGACCGGAGTGCGTTGAAACAACGGCTATGGGCGCCGCCTATCTTGCAGGACTGGCTATCGGATTCTGGCGGGATAAGGAGGAGCTTATCAGCAATCTGGCAATAGATAGAGAATTCATACCCTATATGGAAGCTAGACGTCGTAACAAGATTTTAGCCGGATGGAAGCAAGCAGTTACAGCTTCTCGGGGCTGGACAAGAGATAGTTGAGTTTTATCCTATTATCGTTGACAGCTTAATGCTGTTCATGGTATAATCTATTTAACAGAAAATTCAAGAGAGGAATGTATTATGGTTAAAATACTTTTTGTCTGCCACGGCAATATTTGCAGAAGCCCTATGGCTGAGTTTGTACTAAAGTATATGACGCAAGACAGAGATGATTTATATATAGCCTCGGCAGCGACATCAACTGAGGAAATAGGAAATGGAGTACATTATGGTACTGTGGGTATCTTGAAGAAAAATGGTATACCTAATCCGGGACACCGCGCTATTCAGATGAAGCGCGCAGATTATGATGAATATGACTATATAATAGGCATGGACGAATGGAATGTGAGAAATATTCTGCGCATAACCGGTGGTGATCCGGCAGGGAAGGTGCATAAGCTGCTTGATTTTACCGAGCGCGGCGGAGACATTGCAGACCCGTGGTATACACATGATTTTGAGACAACCTATAGAGATGTATATGAAGGCTGTAAAGCATTACTGGAGGAATTATAATGGCACGAAGAACACCTGAGGAGGAAGCGGCGAGAATACGCTCAATGAAGGATTTCGACCTGTCGAGAGGTGAAGGGGATATTGCTGGAGTTGATGAAGCCGGCAGAGGTCCGCTTGCAGGTCCTGTTTTTGCGGCAGCGGTTATTTTGCACCGTGATGTTATAATAGAGGGAATTAACGATTCCAAAAAGCTGAGCGAGAAAAAGCGTGACGAGCTTTTTGACATAATAAAAGAAAAAGCTGCTGCATATTCGGTGTGTGCCGTGAGCGAAGCGAGAATAGACGATATAAATATTTTGCAGGCTACATTTCAGGCTATGTGCGGCGCAGTTGAGAGACTTGATATACAGCCGGACTATGTTCTCGTTGACGGAAATAAGAGCCCGGGGCTATCAATAGCTCATGAAACAGTTGTGAAAGGGGACAGTAAAAGCGTGTCCATTGCAGCTGCATCAATTTTGGCAAAGGTGTCGAGGGACAGATATATGTGCCGTATGGCTGAAAAATATCCGGGATATGGCTTTGAAAAGCATAAAGGTTATGGAACGAAGGCGCATTATGAAGCGATAGAAAAGCTCGGGATATGTGATATACACCGCAAAAGCTTTCTGAAAAATATTTTGTGATGGATAAGCGTAAGATTGGAGCAATGGGCGAGGAAGCAGCGGCACGGTATCTTGTACGCAAGGGATATGTTATTCGTGATAGGAACTTCCGACTGCGGATAGGAGAGCTTGATATTGTCGCAATCGACAAGGACGGCTGCACCGTATTTGTTGAGGTCAAAACAAGAAAAAATGCAGATTACGGCTACCCGTCGCAATTTGTGGATAGAAAGAAGCAGCAGAAGCTTAAAAGGACCGCGGAAATATACTGCGGCAGAGATCTCTATATGCGGTTTGATATTATTGAGGTTTATTATGAGCTGCGCAATAACATAATGTACATAAGAGAATTTAACCATATCGAAGATGCATTTTAATACAGGAGAATTAATATGTCTGAAATATACGAAAAAATATATGCTGCGGTAAGACAAATCCCTAAGGGGTGTGTTGCAACTTATGGTCAGATCGCAGCAATGGCAGGCAACCGCGGCTGGGCAAGAGTTGTCGGCAACGCTTTGCACTGCAATCCGGATCTGGATTCAATACCATGTTACAGAGTGGTAAATCACAAAGGTGAAGTATCGAGTGCATTTGCTTTTGGGGGACGGAATCAACAGTATGATCTGTTAAAAGCGGACGGAGTTGAGTTTGATAAGAATGGACGCGTGATTTTAGAGAAATATTTAATGCGTTAAAAGACGGTAGAACCGTCTTTTTCATTTAACGGCATATTATTATATGTCTGATAATATTATGGATATATCAGAATAAAGGAAGGAAACAATATGTACAGCTATAAAATCTTTGACGCGCATTGCGACACTCTGTGCATGATAGCGGATCACGGAGGAGATATAAAGTGCAACAGTTATAATATAGATAAGGAGCGCATGAGCCGATACATATCATATATACAGATATTTGCTTGTTTTATCGCACCGGAGTATAGTAACAATGCAATGGAGCGTTTTATTCAGCTTGCCGATGTGTTTGACAAGCAGGATTTTTCAGGGATCACGCCGATTTTATCAATTGAGGGTGGAGATATGCTGCAATCCCTTGAAGATATTGACTACATAAAAAGCCGCGGTGTGAGGTGCATTACTCTTACATGGAATCACTCAAATAAAATCGCAGGCGGCGCAGACGAACCTGAGCAGGGCTTGACGCAGTTTGGACGCGACGTTGTGCGCAGACTTAACGAATGTGGGATTATAATAGATATGTCGCATATAAATGATAAATCCTTTTATGATATTGAAAAAATAAATACGGGTGTACTTATCGCAAGTCATTCAAACTCAAGAGCGATATGCAATCACCGCCGCAATCTTACCGATGATATGTTTAAAATAATCCGTGACACAGGCGGCGTTGTCGGACTGAACCTCTATCCGGAATTTTTGACGGAAAACAAAACGTGTAATATCAGCGATGCTGTGAGACACGTTAATCACTGGCTGGAGCTTGACGGCGGGAATACGATAGGGCTTGGCAGCGATTTTGATGGAGTCGGTGACAAGCTTCCTATCGGAATTCGCGGCTGTCAGGATTATTATAAGGTGCTTGATGTGCTTGATAAAGGTATTATCGAGAAAATATCACACGAGAATTTTGAACGTGTTTTCTCATAATTATTTATTCAAGAATTATACCGATACCAGAGAAATCACAGAGATTTCGTAAGGTTAAATATCCATTCTCTATTTCAAGTTTTGCCGTACCGTTCATGAAAACAGCCTTGATACTGTTATTATTAACAGGCACAGATATTTCAGGAGGACAGTTTTTAAACGTGTGCACAACGAGCAACGTGCCCGATTTATTCTCACGCGTAACAGCTTGCCAGCCTTCAGGATGACGATAGCTTGTTATACCGTTTCTCAATATGTGTGATTTGCCGTTTTTGATATACGGTGTAGCCTTTTTATAAAAATTAATTCCGTTAATTATAAGCTGTCTTTGATCTGCAGAAAGCTCTGTAACATCTCCGGAAAGACACAATCTGCCCAAGCATGAGGCAGCCATTGAATACGCAATACGCCTAAGGCCGTCCGAGCGTCGGATTACGCACCATATCTGCGACTGGCGCGGCAGGATTGCACGATGGAGATTTGCCGCAATAATCGGAATTTCAACACATTCATGCGCGTCGGAAAAAGATGCCATCGAGCTTAAACCCATAAATACCGGTTCAAGTCTGTTTCCACCGGAGGCACAGTTTTCAATAACCAGATCGGGTATTTCGCGGCGCATTTTTTTGTAGAATTCAATTGTGCCTTCCATATTATGCCGCAGACCTTCGCCTAGGCTGTCGGGATGGTCGCAGCCTATGCCGATAGTTTCGTTATAGTCAACCTTAATATAGCCAAAGTCATTTCGTTTCAGAAATTCAATCACGCGTTCATTGAGATATTCTTTAACCCACGGGTCGTTCATATCCCAGAAGCGGCGGTTAGCTGTAGTGAGCGTAATCCCATCGCGGCTTAACATGTGCTCCGTTATATTATAAGCGTCCGCCATACAGCCGACATTTTCAAACTCAAACCAGATTCCCGGACGCATACCATGTGATTTTATAAGCTTAACGGTTGTGTCAATTCCTTCGGGGAACAGCGATTCAGAGGGGATATAGTCGCCCATGCTGATATCCCAACGAACCCCGTCTGCCTTGAACCAGCCACAATCTATTATGAAATAGTCAATTCCCATTCCATCAATTGCATTTAAAATGCCATTTATGTTTTCATGTGACGGACATCCCCATGTGGTGCAGTATTCGTTAAAAATAACGGGGAGCGCGTTCTCAGAATCGGGAACGTTAAGTCTGTCCGACTGAGCGGAGGTGAGCCTTTGGCAAATGTCATCAATATCGCCGCTGCACACCGAGAGAACTGCTGAAGCAGGATTGAAGGATTCGCCGGGCCTAAGCTTTTTCATCCAGTGCCCGAATTCTCTGTCGGCTATACCGCCGCTTATCGCAGCACAGTCGTCCGAGCGGGTTATTTCTATCTGCCAAGACGACGGACATCCCATCTGTACACCCCAGAGAATATTGTTTTTTGTATCCTCAACAGCTGCAAAGGGGAAGTAATCCTTTACCGGCATTGAGCCGACCTGACCGAATCTGAGATTGAACGCATTACCCATTGTCCAGCTATCCTCGAGAAGAAGATTCTCAAACGACTCTGAAACGATTCTGCCTTCCATACTCCATTTTGATTTCATTCGATGAAGAATAAGTCGGTTTTCGCCTGTGCCGTCAAGATAGGGAGATATACCGTAAATTGCAAATGATGAGAGCATTTCAAGTGTGACGGACTGTTCTGAATTATTAATAAATTCTGTGGTGACGGTTATGTATTCCGCACCGTCGCTATGTGTAACAGTGTGAACTGCTTCAAGATTATCATTTGTTTTAAGAAATGTTCTGATTTGAGTAACCGCATTTTCTGTGGATATTTTCTGTTCAGAAAATTTCAGCCGTGCTGTTGTTTCACTATATTTCATCGAAAGACCACCGAAATAGTGTCCGGGGTATTTATCGCCGATAATCTTACATTCCACGATAGACTGAACCCGTGCTTTCCTTTCTGTATCTATATCGATTTCTTTGTCAGCAGGTGCAAGACACATACCGATAATATCCGTTTCGGTATCAAGTATATATAAAAGCTGCATATCGCCAAGCTTTGTTTTTGAAATAAGCTTTTTCATAGTGTAACCTCCTTCATAGTTTAATTTTAGCATTAAATATTAAATAAATCAAGTTTTTTATTGCATGGAAATATTTCAGTTTAATTACATTTACTTTAAATTTAGAATATTCTATTTATTTTGCGAGTATAATATGTTATACTCAAAATAATCTGTAACAATAGGCGAATTATATGCATAATATACCTCAAACTGACTTATAATGTGAGGTGTTATTATGAATAAGCTTGTTGTTGAAGGCGGCGTGCCTCTCAGTGGTGAAATAACTGTTCAGGGGGCGAAGAATGCCGTTCTTCCTATTCTTGCTGCGTCAATAATGTCTGGCGAGAGCTGTGTTATACATAATTGTCCGTGGCTGCGCGATGTGGAAAAAACCGGAATTATTTTAGAAAGACTCGGCTGCAATCTGAAACGCGGCACGGGTGAAATATATGTTGACGCGTCCGATATAAATAAATGCAGAATAGATGAAAGACTGATGCGCGAGATGCGTTCTTCAATTATATTCCTCGGTGCAATTTTGTCGGTTTGCGGCAGAGCTGAGGTAGGACTGCCGGGAGGATGTCCGATAGGACTGAGACCGGTCGATCTGCATCTTAAAGCATTGCGCCAGATGGGTGTTTTAATTGAGGAGCAGCATGGCTATCTCAGATGCGAATGCGGTCGTCTCAAGGGTGCAAACATTCATCTTGATTTTCCGAGCGTTGGCGCTACCGAGAATGTTATGCTTGCGGCAGTGAAAGCGGAGGGCACAACGATAATAACAAATGCGGCAAGAGAACCGGAAATTACGGATCTAGCGAGATTTCTCAATAAGATGGGTGCTAAGGTAAACGGTGCCGGTTCAAGTATGATTGTCATTGACGGCGTGGAAAAGCTGCATGGCACAGAATACAGCGTTATGCCGGACAGAATAGTTGCTCAAACGTATATGATAGGCGCTTTAATGACCGGAGGTGAGCTTTTGCTCAATGGTGTTGAGTGTGCACATATGCAGGCAGGACTTTCAGCACTTACGGAAATGGGCGGCAGAATTAAATGTGAAAAAAATAAAGCTTATATTAAAAGCACGGGACATATAAATAGTGTACATATTATAAAAACAATGCCATATCCGGGTTTCCCTACGGATGCGCAATCGCCATTTATGGCACTTGCCGCGATTGCCGACGGAACAAGCGTTTTTGTGGAGAATATTTTTGAAAACCGATTCCGCCACGTTGATGAGCTGGTTCGTATGGGAGCGGATATAAAGGTTGAAGGAAGAAGTGCGGTTGTACGCGGTGTTAAGAAGCTTTATGGCGCTAACGTCGAAGCATATGAGCTTCGCGGCGGGGCGGCTCTCATTCTTGCGGCTATGGCGGCGGATGGACGGACGGAGATTTCGGGCATAGAGTTTATAGATAGAGGATATGAGAATATAGAAGGAAATCTTTCGCGGTGCGGAGTCAGGATAAGGCGCATACGCGTATGATCAAATGGTGATACAAATGGATAACAATCAGAACGGCGGCGCTCAAGGTGATAAAGAAAAGAGCGGAGTAACTGAAAACAGAATATATAGCCGAACTGCAGGTACACGAAAAACAGTAAGGAATGGACTTGAAGAGCGTAGTCTCCGAGAGATGAGAGTATCGTTGGAAGAGGAACTTCATGATGCGGAGAGCAGGCGAAGGATTGAGCGCAAGCGAAAACAGGAGCGGCAAAGAAGGCGGCAGCTGCGTGCCGCCGCTGTGATTGTCGCTGCTCTAGCAGTTATGATAATACTGATTTTTATGACACCTATTTTTAATATTAGACAGATAAAAGTTCTGGGAAATAATTATGTTGAGATAGGTACCATTCAGAGTAAAATAGGTGATATTGTAGGTCAGAATCTGTTCAGCACAAGAAAGAGCGGAATAGAATCGAAAATGCTCGAAATACCGCAGATAGATGAAGTGGAGGTTAAGAAAAATTATTTTCCTCCGTCAATTGTCGTAACTGTGAGGGAAGCTGTTCCTGCTGCATATATGCTTTCCGGAAATACAATAATTGTAGTCAGTACCGATCTGAAAATAATTGACGATTCTCAGACCTTTGATGTCGACACTTTGCCGAGTATAAGCGGTATCAGTGTTTCGTCATATGAACTGAGTAAGCAAATCGACTCGGGTTCACCGGATAAGGAGGATATTTTAAGAACGCTGCTGCAGGGTATGGACAATACAGGAATTCTGGCAAAGACAACCTATATAAGCGTTGATGATATAACAAGCATAAAGTTCAATTATGATAACCGTATAGAAGTATTGTGCGGCTCTCAGCTAGAGCTTGAACGGAAGATAAGGATGTTTGCCGCAGCAATGGAATCACCTACAATGAAGACAAATTCGCTGGGAACGATGGATCTCAGCGTGCCGGGACGGGCTGTATATACTCCATGATATAAGGGGTATATTATACTTGACATAAATTTAGTGTTATTTTTGTATAAATTTACTATTGCATAAATAAGTAAAACATAGTAGAATATAATGTGTATGTTCAGAATTTGAACTGTGTATTTCAGTTTATCATTAAAATAATGTAAACTACGAAGGAGGATAATATAACATGAGTGCTATGCCTATAGGTTTAGAGGAGAATACAGTAATCGAGGGTGCAAGAATTAAGGTTATCGGCGTTGGAGGCGGCGGTAATAATGCTGTTGACAGAATGATTGATGCAGGAGTTACAAAAGCGGAGTTTATCTGCGTTAATACAGATGCGCAGCAGCTTTCAAATGTCAAGGCGCCT
The DNA here is from genome assembly GCA_022509005.1 of Oscillospiraceae bacterium. Taxonomy (GTDB): domain Bacteria; phylum Bacillota; class Clostridia; order UBA1381; family UBA1381; genus Ornithomonoglobus. Next base: position 16,433 of record JAFLUC010000019.1, read on the forward strand.
ACGGTTCTCCAAATCGGAGCAAAGCTTACAAGTGGTCTTGGTGCTGGCGCAAAGCCGGAAATCGGTCGTCAGGCTGCTGAGGAAACAAAGGATGAGATAAAGAATTTAGTTAAGGATGCAGATATGGTTTTCGTAACTGCCGGCATGGGCGGTGGTACAGGCACAGGTGCTGCTCCTATTATCGCAGAGGCTGCAAAGTCAGCAGGAATACTTACAGTGGCGGTTGTAACAAAGCCGTTCGCTTTTGAAGGTCCGCAGAGAATGAGAAATGCCGAGGAAGGAATCAAGAATCTCGCTGAGAGAGTTGATTCAATCGTTACTATTCCTAATGACCTTTTACTTAAAATTGCAGATAAAAAGGTTACAATTAATGACTCCTTCAAGCTTGCAGATGACATCCTCCGTCAGGGTGTACAAGGTATTATTGAAATAATCACTCAGAAGGGTATAGTAAATTGTGACTTCGCAGATGTTCGCACAATTATGAAGGACAGCGGCGTTGCTCACATGGGTATAGGTCTTGGTAAGGGTGAGAATGCTGCTCAGGATGCTGTAAGAGCTGCAATTGAGTCACCGTTGCTTGAGACAAGCATTGCAGGTGCAGAGAATGTACTTCTCAATATCACAGGCGGAACAGAGTTCTCACTTGTTGATATGGGTGAGGTTTCATCAATCATCAAGGATATGGTTTCCGATGAGGCTAATATTATCGTTGGTTCTGCGATGGACGAGACTATGAAGGACGAGATTAAGGTGACACTCATTGCAACAGGTCTTGATGGTTCAATCAAGAGAAATGCAGATGCAGGTGTGGCAGCTAAGAAGCCGTCACCATCATATTCGTCATATTCATCAGCTCCTTCTTCTAAGAGTGACAGATATTCATCATCAGTTTCAGACTATGATGATGACTCTATCTTCAAGAGAAGATTGAGACCGGGCATGAGTGATATAGATGTTCCTGGTTTCTTTAAGCGATAAAGCTTGAGTTAAATCAATACAAATAAAAATAATTGGAGGACAGATTTTCAAGTAGTTTTGCTCCGCAAAACCAAGGCTTCGCCTTGCCCGGCTGTCTTGCCGGGTACCTACTGTCCTTCTGCTTTGTTTTAAATGCGCCTGTAGCTCAGTTGGATAGAGCAATGGCCTCCGACGCCATGTGCCGCTGGTTCGAATCCAGTCAGGCGCGCCAAGTTAGTACAACAATTTTATTACAACAAAAAGGCTTGATTTCAAGCCTTTTTGTTGTAATATTTTCTAAAATACTCGTTAAATATTTTCTTTTACATAGCATATTTTTCGGCGCAACGATTTTTGCGATTGCTACCGCGCCACAGTTTACTATGTGGTCAACGTCTGACTTTTCGTATCCGTTAGTAACATCGGCTGTTTCAGGCACGTCCTCCGCGACTGACTCAAAGGTGGAATGGCGAATATGGTTGAGATACATATTTTTTATTGTTCTGTATAGCTACGATCTTTGCTGATTATCATACAACGGAAGCAGAGTTTTTGAATTTATAATCGCGCGCGAGAATTCTTCCTGCACAAAATCTTCAGCCAGTGCTTCATCACCGCACATTGTTGAACACCATGACAACAGCTCGTCATAAAGATTGTCATACAATTCTTCTATTGTCATATGTATTTCACCGCCTTTTTATGTCCTCACAAATAAAACACTTGAGAACACAAAAGTGTTGAAAAATTTTTTAACACTATAGCATTTATACAAGATATTCAATGTTCCGTTGACTTTTACGCAATAATGAGTTGATTGACTTTTTTATATTCATACGATATACTTAAATTACGGTACCGAAAATACTAAGGAGAGAGTGATATGAATACATCAATTGGAAAAAATATTAAAACAATGCGTCTCAAATGCAGTTTCACACAAGATGAACTTGCAGAAAGGCTTTCGGTTACTCCACAGGCTGTATCAAAATGGGAAAATGGTAACGGTATGCCCGACATAACTCAGCTTGTGCCGCTTGCTCAAATTTTTGGTATTACAACCGATTCGTTGCTTGGTGTTGTATCAGCAACCTATGGAAAAGCTCATACCGAAGCCGCGTGCGGTCATGTTAAACTTCTAATGTCAACATCACAGCCAAATGCCGAAAAACATCTTGCCGCATATACATATCTGCGCGCAGAGTCGGAAAAGGAACCTTCAAATTATGTTCTTATGCGCAAATGCATAAATCATGCTGCTGAAATTAGTCGATATACGGATTTTAACGGATTTATGTCGGATTATCCCGAAATTCGAGATGAAATTTTTGAGGATTGTGAACGGAAAAATAGTTGTATTGCCCGATATTGCGAGGACAAAGAGAATATAGAAAAATCAGATTTTGCAATGGCATGGATTTATATGCATACAAAACAATTTGACAAAGCAAAAAAACTGATAGATCGATTACCTAGTCTTGCGAGCAACAATATGAAAGAAAGCATCATGGCGCAATACATTCAATTCCAGTTTGGGTTTGAAAGAGAAAAAAGCTATATTTATGATAATATTTATAAACTCCTGAAAGTAACTTCAAAAGAATTTCTTTACAGTTTAGAGGATTTTTCGTGCTTTGCGGAAGGAGCTGAAAGTATTAATTTTGGTCATAAAGTCCTCGCTGTTTTAGAATCATATAAAGCTTTCAATAATTTGGAAATAAATTGTTTGATTCATGAGAATACAATAAGAAGATTTATGCCAAGATGCTACGCAAAAGCAGGTGATTTTGAGAGTGCAGGTAAAGAACTTATTACTATTGCAGAAAATTACATCAAAATATTTTTAAGCGGAATTAAGTATAAAGATACTGATGAAGCAAAGTCAGACGCTTATGCCCATATTAATGCTGCTGTAGGACTGGTTGATAAAAATCTACAAGATAAAATTAAGATCTCCACACACTATGGAAAAGCAATAAGTATCATAGATACTATTAAATAGTCTTGGAAAATATTTATATGTAAATCAAAAAGATGCCATGAACTCAAGGCATCTTTTTGTTATTCCAATAATTGAGTTTAGGCAGATGCTCCTCAAAATAGCGTCTCGCTTGCTCCGGCGGCCAATTTTCATTCGACATATGCGCAACAAGATAATTTGTTAATTCTTCAAGAGACTTATAAACAAATTTTCCGTCAATGCCTTCTGCGAGCTGTTTTCTTTTTTTGATGTAGCATTATATGAAAAAAACGGGATATACTATACACATATATAAAACAATTTTGAAAGGAGTTTACAATAATCGATATGAACAGTAAAAAAGGCAGACAGACAGCGGAGCTGGGCGAGGCTGTGTATATCAAGGCACATGCAGCGGTGGTAGGCGCAAAAGAAGGCGAAGGTCCGCTTTCAGAGGATTTTGATATGATAGTATCCGATGATAAAATGGGGCAAAAGTCATGGGATCTTGCTGAGGGTGCGTTTCAGAAAACCGCATTGGAGATTGCTCTCAAAAAGGCTAATCTTCAGGCTTCGGACATGGACTATGTGCTATCGGGCGATTTACAGAACCAGTGTACCGCGACACATTATGGACTGCGAGACAGTGACATACCATTTCTCGGACTGTATGGCGCATGCTCAACAATGATTGAGAGTCTTTCGCTCGGTGCTGTATTGATTTCATCAGGGCTTGCTCAAAATACATTGTGTCTTACCTCAAGTCATTTTTGCAGTGCTGAGAAGCAGTATCGTAATCCTATAGAATACGGCGGACAACGCACTCCCACAGCTCAATGGACAGTCACAGGCAGCGGCGCGGCGGTGCTTTCAAAAAGCGGCGAGGGCGCGCGCATAACTCATATCACCACAGGGAAAATATTGGACAAGGGTGTAACCGATATAACAAATATGGGCGCTGCAATGGCGCCTGCGGCGGTTGATACGCTCTCGGCGCATTTTCGTGAAACGGGCAGAAATCCGGATTATTATGATCTTATCCTGACCGGAGATTTAGGTATAGTAGGTTCAGAGCTTTTAAAGGATCTAATGAAACGCGAAGGGTTTAATATTGATAATAACCATAACGACTGCGGAAAAATGATTTATGATATAGAGGGTCAGGACGTTCATGCAGGAGCGAGCGGCTGCGGCTGCTGCGCAACAGTATTGTGTGGCCACATTCTGCGTGAAATGGAGAAGGGAACCTATAAGCGCATTCTCGTTGCCGCAACAGGCGCGCTTATGAATCCGCTTACAGTTCTTCAAGGCGAGAGTATTCCGGCAATTTCTCACGCTGTTGCAATAGAGATCTGAAATGAGGTGACTAAATGGAGTATTTAAAGGCATTTATAATCGGAGGTCTGATTTGCGTGATCGGACAGATATTAATAGATAAAACAAAACTCACTCCGGCGCGTATTCTTGTAATGTACGTAGTTGCCGGAACATTTTTAGAGCTTTTCGGTATATATAAACCGCTCATGGATTTTGCTGGCTCAGGTGCAGGAGTACCACTCACGGGGTTCGGTTCAACACTGTGCAAAGGAGTTATTAAAGCAATTAATGAAAAAGGTGCACTTGGAATTATAACCGGAGGCATGTCCGCAGCAGCGGCAGGAATATCCGCAGCACTTGTTTTCGGCTTCCTTGTCGCATTAATATTTAAATCAAAACCTAAAAAATAGTAAAAATAACAGAAAATAATCAAAAAATTTCAAGAAATACTTGACAAATCCCCCTAACCTGTAGTATAATTAATCATGTGTTGTACGAGCTTTGTTCGTGACGCACACAAATTATTTCCATCGGGTCCGTTAGTAATTGACTTGCCGGGGGGAGGGAATACAGAATGTCTGAAATCAGAATTAAAGAAAATGAGTCACTTGACAGTGCATTGAGAAGATTTAAGCGTCAGTGTGCAAAGTCAGGTGTCATGGCTGAAGTAAGAAAGCGCGAACACTACGAAAAGCCGAGCGTTAAGCGCAAGAAGAAGTCAGAAGCAGCTAGAAAGAGAAAGTATTAATCTTTCTGAGATATTAATATGACAATTAAGGATAAGCTTAAAGAAGACCTTAAAACAGCAATGAGAGAGAAGGACACTATTCGTAAAAATGTAGTTCAGCTCATCAAAGCTGGAGTTTTACAGGTTGAAAAAGATAAAAAGATTACACTTGATGATGATGGTGTACTCGACGTAATTGCAAAGCAGTTGAAGCAGCGCCGAGACTCGCTTCCGGATTACGAGAAAAGCGGTCGTGAGGATTTAATCACACAGCTTAAGAGAGAAATGGAACTTCTGATGGAATATTTGCCGGCTCAGCTTTCACATGAGGAGCTTGTGGAAATAGTAAAAGAGGCTATTTCACAGACCGGTGCTTCGACAATCAAGGATATGGGAAAAATAATGAAGGCAGTAATGCCCAAAACAAAAGGCAGAGCAGACGGTAAGGAGATAAATGCCATTGCCAGAGATTTGCTAGGCTGATATATATCCTAAATTTAAAATAGTCAAAACACGGAAGGAATTGTAATAATTCCTTCCGTAAAATATGCTTGTATAGCTCAGTTGGTAGAGCAGCTCATTCGTAATGAGCAGGTCGCAGGTTCGAGTCCCGTTACAAGCTCCACGATTGTATCACAAAGTTAATACACGAAAAATGGCTTGATTTCAAGCCATTTTTGCGTTGCAGAAAAAACTTTGCAGCAAAAAAGCCATTTGCTCTTATTATAATTTTATATAGACAAAGTTGTTTGGATATGATATAATGTTGGAAATATGAGAAATTATCCGAAAACACCTTGAGGATAGGTAAAAGTGCAAATTATATGATATGCCGGTATTTTGCCGTTGCTATGAAAAAGGTGAAAATAAAAAAGGTAACTAAGTGATTATTTACACTTTTGAACTGATAGGAGGCTCTGAATTTATGCTGATAGTTCAGATATGCATTGGGAGCGCGTGCCATTTAAAGGGCTCTCAGAAAATTGTTGAAAAGCTCCGGAATGCGGTAAGCGAACATAAACTGGAAGATGATGTGGTGCTTGCCGGGAGCTTTTGTACAGGCAAATGTAACCGTGATGGGGTTACGATTCAAATAAATGATGATATTCATACAGGTGTAACACCCGAAAACTTTGATGGATTTTTTAAGAAAAATATTCTAAACGTGGTAAAGGAGGAAAGCTGAAATGGCAGAGTGGCTTAAACTAAAGAAGTCTAATTGTAAAAACTGCTACAAATGTATTCGTCATTGCCCTGTTAAGTCAATCAGATTCTCAGGGAATCAGGCGCATATCGTATCGGACGAATGTATTTTATGCGGACAGTGCTTTGTTGTCTGTCCGCAGAATGCAAAAGAAATAGTTGACGAAAGAGAAAAAGTAAAGGTTATGCTTCAAAGCGAGGAGCTCGTGTATGTAAGCCTTGCGCCTTCTTTTATCGCAAATTACGGCGTGGGAATAGGCTCAATGCGTGCTGCGCTTAAAAAGCTCGGCTTTGCCGATGCGGAGGAAACAGCTATCGGCGCGACAATTGTTAAAAATGAATATAACCGTATGCTAAAAGAGGCTGACCGTGATATTCTCATTTCATCATGCTGTCATTCGGTAAATCTGCTTATTCAGAAGTATTTTCCAGACTGCCTGCCGTATCTTGCAAATACAATTTCACCGATGCAGGCGCATTGTATGGATATAAAGAGACGATATCCTAACGCAAAGGTTGTGTTTATAGGACCGTGTCTTTCCAAAAAAGACGAAGCGTTATATTATGAAGGCTTTGCCGACGCGGTGTTCACATATGAAGAGCTTTCAAATTGGCTGGATGACGAAGGTATCACTCTTGATAACAATATCGATGATACCAAGGAAAGTCTTGCACGATTGTTCCCGACAACCGGTGGAATACTTAAAACGATGAAGGAAGAGGTCGAGGGATATACATATATGGCCATTGACGGAACGCAGAATTGCATTGAAGCGCTCAGAGATATTGAGAACGGAAATATTCATAAGTGCTTTATTGAGATGTCCGCCTGCAAAGGAAGCTGCGTATCGGGACCTGTAATGGAAAAGTTTAATTTATCCCCGGTTCGTAAATTCAAAGCTGTTTCGGACTATGCCGGAAGCAGTGATTTTGATGTAGAACAGCCTGCATATCACAGCTTGAACAAAAACATGGTGCCGATAGCGCAGAACTCGGCGATGCCGTCAGAGTATGAGCTGTTAATGGTTATGAAAAACATGGGCAAAACGAAGCCGGAGGATGAGCTGAACTGCGGCTCATGCGGATATGATACATGCCGCGAAAAGGCGATTGCGATTTATCAGGGCAAGGCTGAGATTTCGATGTGTCTGCCGTTTCTGAAGGAAAAGGCGGAAAGCTTCTCGGATAATATCGTAAACAACACGCCTAACGGCATTATCGTAGTAAACGACCAGCTTGAGGTACAGCTTATAAATAAATCAGCCAGAAAGCTATTGCACGTAAATTCTCCGAGCGACGTTTTAGGCGAGCCTGTTATAAGAATTATGGACCCCGGAGTGTTCATGACAGCGCGTGACAGCGGACGAAGGATAAATAATAAGCGCACATATCTCGCGGAATATGAGAGGTATGTGGAGCAGACAATAATTCCCGATAAGGAATACCATATTGTGATTTGTATGCTCAGAGACGTAACCGATGAAGAAAATAACAGGCAAGAAAAAGAACGAATAAGCGCGCATACTATAGAGGTTGCGGATAAGGTTGTTGATAAACAGATGCGGATTGTGCAGGAGATTGCTTCGCTTCTCGGAGAAACGGCAGCGGAAACAAAAATTGCCCTGACAAAGCTTAAGGAGACGATTTCCGATGAATGATTTGTGCGCAGATATAGGATACAGAAGTATAAACCACTTCGGCGAAGAGCTTTGCGGCGATCATATAGACGTTATATCAAACGATGATAACTCAGCCGTTATCGTTCTTGCTGACGGTTTGGGCAGCGGTGTAAAGGCGAGTATATTATCGACCTTAACCTCAAAAATCATATCAACGCTTCTTGTGGCGGGACTGTCTATAGAGGACTGCGTTTCTACCATAGCCGCAACGCTTCCGGTATGCTCCGTAAGGGGAGTAGCGTATTCAACCTTTACGATAATACATATAATGGATAACGAATATGCTGAAATAATGCAGTATGATAATCCGCAGGTGTTCATTCTCCGCGACGGAAAAAATTATGAATACCCGCGTGAGGAGCTTAATATCGGTGATAAAAAGATATTCAAGTCTAAAGTACGCTTGCAGGAAAACGATTTGTTTGTAGCTATGAGCGACGGCTGCCCTCATGCCGGAATAGGTCTTGCCTATAATTTTGGCTGGAATCGTTCGGATATTATCGACTATATGGAAACGATTGAGTGCGCGGGATATAACGCGAAAACTCTCGCTACTATGCTAATTGACGAGGTGTTTAAGCTCTACGGCGAAAAGCCCGGCGATGATGCGACAGCCTGCGTTATAAGAATACGCAAACGCAATCCTATGAATATTCTTTTCGGTCCGCCTTCAGACAGAAACGACTGTAATAAGATGATGTCACTGTTTTTCTCTAAAGAGGGTAAGCATATCATCTGCGGCGGAACGACCTCATCTATCGCGGCGAAATATTTAAAGAAGGAAGTAAAGCCTACACTTAATTTTGTGTCAGATGATATTCCGCCGATTGCGGAAATTGAGGGTGTTGATCTTGTGACCGAGGGTGTCATAACAGTCAACAAGGTGCTGGAATATGCGAAGGATTTTCTGCTTGAAAATAAAGAATACGAGCATTGGGGATTCAGCCGTGACGGAGCATCGCTGATTGCGAGGTTACTATTTGAGGAAGCGACCGATATAAACTTCTATGTCGGCAGAGCCGTAAATCCTGCTCATCAGAATCCGGATTTGCCTATTAATTTCAATATTAAAATGAATCTGGTAAAAGAGCTTTCGGACTGCTTAAAGAAAATGGGAAAACACATAAAGGTAAGCTATTTTTAAATATCTATAGGAGTTACAATTATGGCGAAAGTAAATGTTTTTTCACAAGACCCTGCCAATGCATGGGTAACATCAAGGGAAAAGCCTGCTGTAATAACTGATTCGGAATATATGTTTCCCGCGTTTTCAAACGGCGAGGTGCTTTTGAATAAAAAGCATGGCAGACTTCCGGCTATGGGCTGGAACAGTTGGAATCCGTTCGGAAGCGCGAACACGGAGGCGCTGACAAAGGCAATAGCTGACGCGATTGTTGATCTTGATCTTGATGATATCGGCTACAAATATGTAGTGCTTGATGATGGATGCTACAAAAGTACGCGTGATAGTGAAGGAAGACTTTCAAATAGCGCAATAAAGTTCCCAAGCGGTTTTAAGACCCTGGGGGAGTATATTCATGACAAAGGACTCAAATTCGGTATGTATAATGATATAGGCACGAATTTGTGTGCTGGTGATGCGGTCGGAACTGCAGGATACGAGGATGTTGACACGCGGACATATAAGGAATGGGGCGTCGATTTTCTCAAAATAGATAATTGTTATTATTTATGGGATAACGCTACATATTCAAACAGATCGAATGCTCAGTATGTATATGCGCCGAGAATCAGAGCAATAACCATAAGCGGTAATGACGGATTTACACAGACGTTCAATGCTGTGTCTCATGGGGTCCTGACAGGAAGCGGCGCGGTTAAAAACAGCAGTGAGGATTACGTTAATTACATAGGCACTAAGGACGGTACAAATGTAGGGCAAACTCCTGTAGGTGAGCTTTGGAGTGAGCTGCGATTTAATGTAACAGCTCCGGCTGACGGAGAGTACAGCCTGGTGATTAATTATGCTTCGGGGGCTGAGAACGGCACAGGACGTTGGCTTCAGGCGGCTGTGGGTGAGGTGGATAGCGAAACAAGATACTATGATGACTTTCTCCACACTACAAGCAGTACATCAACCTTCATTGATTCTGATGCAATAACGATAAGACTAAATGCGGGCAAAAATATTATACGCCTGATGAACCACAGACGGCAGGAAAACACGCTGCAGTCATACGCCGCTCTTTTAAATGGTCTTAACAAGTGCGATCCCGACCATGATATAGTGCTTTCGATATGCGAATGGGGAAAGACACAGCCTCAGAATTGGGGTTACAAGATAGGAAACTCGTGGAGGATATTAAATGATATAACATTCAGCGTAGGCGCGAACGGCAGTGCGGCTTGGGAGTCAAACAACACGGCAAGTATTGCTTCGCAGTATAACAAGGCGGTAGTAATGGACGAGTTTGCGGGACTTGATAAGGGTTGGAACGACGCGGATATGCTTGTTATAGGTATGAGTGGAATAACGAATACAATGAGCAAATCGCATATGTCAATGTGGTGTATACTTAACTCGCCGCTTATGCTGGGTTTGGATCTACGAACTGTGCAGAAGGGTGATGATATATGGAACATAATTGCAAATGAGGATGTAATTGCTCTCAATCAGGATAAGCTCGGTGTTCAGGCAAAGAGAATTTACAGCTCAATTCTGACCTCAGCCCCGGATACGACATATACGGAGAATAACAACCGTGTTGATATTCTTGCAAAGCCGCTTGCAAACGGCGATGTTGCGCTGACATTTGTAAACATGAGTCAGAGTGCGGATTTAAACTCATATTCGGTAAGAGTTGATGATATTGTATCATTTATCGGTGCAAAGATGATAAACAGCGATGAGTTCAAAAACGCCGCGGGTTATATTGTAAAGGATTTATGGACAAAGGAAATATCATTTAATACGGATGGGATTTTTGCTGTCGGCAGTCTTGGCGGCTGTGATAGTGTAACAGTAAGAATTTCGCCGATGAATGACAATGATAATATAAAAAAATGACAGAACGAGGAGTAATAACAGGAAAGAAAGACGAAGTATTTTCCAGTGAGGAAACGGTGACTAACGCACAGCTTGTAGCAATGCTGTTAAAAAACAGATACGGTGCAATGGAGCCTATTAATGAGCATTGGTATTCAGGCTATATGGATTATGCGCTCAGAAATGGAATAATAACTGACTTGGAAAGTGAATTTCCGAATGCTGCAATTACTCGCCAGTCAGCTGCGAGGATTATCCATGAAATGCTTAATAAGGTTTACAATGAAGCGGATGATGAAAACTGGATAACGGCTGAGGCTCTTGCCGATCTATACGATTGTCATACCTGTGTTATGCATGTGGCGCAGGTTTATGTGAAAGGAATAATGACAGGCAGTGGCGATGGCTTGTTTCGCGGTACTGATAAACTCACGCGCGCACAGGCAGATGAGGCGATTATGCGGCTTGTTGAGCCATCTCTGCGCGTGCCTCCGAAACAGAACGTAAATATCGATAATTTGATAACAATGGAGCGGGCATCTGAACTGATGGAAAACGGAGCGTTACTCGTGGATGTGCGTTCCGCAGATGACTATGCTACAGGACATATAAAAGGGAGTATTTCCACACCAATAGATAATATTATATCAGATCCGAGAGCGGCTTTTATGGGGATAGAATCTGACACTACAATTATAGTGTACTGCCGCAGGGGAACTAATAGCCGCAGAGCTGTTCAAATACTTAATGAAGCAGGATATACAAGTGTGTATAATCTTGGCGGAATTTTCAGCGAAGCTATGAAGAAAATGATATAAAAAATCATTTTCTTCATAGCTTTTATGTGTCTGTAAAATTTATAGATCGCTTGAAAAATGCGCTGTCATCGTTGAACTTCTGCCGTGCCTGCGTCGCACAGCGGTGCCATTTCTGATATACTATCCCACGCAAACACCTTAACATCTGTTATGCCTTCTGAGCTGATCCGTACATCTGTGCTGTCCGTTACGGTTACTGATTTTAAGCATCCGTCGCTGTAGCAAGCGACGATGTATTTCTGTCCGTCCGGCATATTTTCCGCAGTGAAGCTTACTGAAATTTTTTCATTATCTGACGAAGCGCTTACTGACTTGATTGCCGGATCGGTATCAGGTTCTTCCGTGGGCGGCGGTGTCCGCTGGTCTGTGGGTTCGTCTGTTGGCGGCGGTGTCGGCTGTGTTTCGTATTCTTCTAACTTTGCTGAACAGAAACGCATTTTTGAACCGTCAATCAGGAAGTAATAAATGTCGCCTTTTTTAACCTCAACGGTGTATTTTACCGGTATTGACGCTCCGGTATATTCCTTTGAATAGACTTCCGTAAATGCCCCCGCATTTTCATTTATAACATAAAATGTTTTTGTACCGGAGACAGTGTAGCCATACATAGTAAACACACCGTCCTGCGGAGCTTCATATCTAAGCACGTTTCCGGTTACTTTCCCGTTTTTCCAGCTTCCGTTTGTGCCGGAGGTTATAGCAAAATTAAATACTTCGCCGTCCTCAAAGGTTACCTGATCGGTTTTCTTGCTGTCAAATGTGATAAGTCCAGTAAGTCCGGGCATGAACTCCGTTCCTGCTGCTTTTTTTTCATCACCGCTCTCGGCTACCCACTGATCAACAAGCTTCTTTTCCGGCTCCGGTGTTGTATCGGGAGCCGGAGTAGCGTCCGATGACGGATCGTAATCAGGCACATCAGGGTCATATGACGTATCTCTTACATAGCTTCCGTCTGCGAGCGCATTTGCGTAATTCTCAAGATTGGTATATCCATTATCAGTAATATTCAATGCATCGGATTTATCAAACTTATTCAGTCCGTTTTTATCCTCCCACTCGTTCGGAATACCGTCATTATCGCTGTCCTTTGCCTTTGTTCCGCTAAGCTCCGGATAGCCGCCCGCTTCGGAAGGCGTGTTGATAAGCGAACCTGTGCCATTTTTTACATCGTTTATTAACTGCTCGTCAATGGTGTCTCTTGAAATACTTGCACCCGCGCCTGACAATACCTTTTCATATGCATCCTCCGCTGTATCGGTTGTTACAGGGTAGTCGTTTATATATCTGTTATGAACAATTTTTTCTTCATCTGTAATGGTTTCATCTGTCCATAATCCGTATGTCTTCGTATTGCTGTCAAAATCTACGCCCTTTGTATTATCAGCAGTGACCTCTGCGTTTCCATATACATAGTTGCCGCTTACATACAAATCCGTTCCCCAGCCGGGGCAGTTGAGACTATTAGTACCGGTATTGTCGCCCTCTTTCTTTGCGCTTATCTGGAAGATCCTTGAGCGCTTGCCTTTGTCGGTAGACGGACCATATTTATAGTAGCAGCCTACGATGTTGACCGGCGCGCCGTTTTCGCCGCCGTACGCTGAGTTTCCGCCCCAGTTGTAAATTACATTATTTCTGAGGTCGGTGAGGTCGGTCTGCTTTGTAACATCGGTCTGCGCCGCCTCAATTCCCGCAGTCGCAATTCTCGGATTGCGGCTGTCATGATGAGCTATGAGATTATGGTGATAACTTGTGTTTTCACCGCCCCAGATACCGCCGTAGCCGTGATTGCCTTTGCCGTGTACCGACTCCTTTAAGCTCTCGGCTATAATACACCACTGCATTGTGAAGTTGGTGTTTTCATAGAAGGATGCGCATTCATCTACACTCCAGCTTATGGAGCAGTGGTCGATTATTATATTCTTATGTCCGCGTCCGCCGATTGAATCGTCTTCTATCGTAAGCTGATCGCCCATTCTGAACCGCAGATAACGGAGGATGATATTGTCACCGTAAATTCCGGTTGTATTGTTCTTGATGCAGATGCCGTCGCCGGGTGCTGTCTGACCGAGGATGGTCAGATTGCTGCCTGTTATATTTAACGCATTAACCAATTCAATATTTCCGGCAACGTCAAATACTATAATTCTATTTGATTCGGAAACCGCATCTCTGAATGAGCCGCTGCCTGAGTCGTTGAGGTTTGTAACATGGTAAATCTCCTGGTTTTTCGCACCTCTTACGCCGGTGGCATACATTCCCCCGCCCTCAGCGCCCGGAAATGCCGCTATTTTATCGTCCGCTGATATGGGATATGCCATATTTCCGGCAATTATCGTCAGAGCCGTAAGAGTGCCGATAATACCTGTTATTTTCTTTTTTAACTTCATTGTGATCACTCCAATTTTAATTGTTTTTATCATGAAATTATTATGTGTAAAGTTACTCCGGATGGCTTAAGTCAATATTATTTTAAAAACCGTCAAAATAATTATATGAAATACATACCTTTAATTATATAATTATATCATGCAAATGTATTAAAGTCAATCAAAATCGGAGGGTTATTATGTATTTTTTAAGAGAAAAAGGCAGCCTTACTGCGAGGCATCAAAATGAGAAAATATTGATTGAGGCATGGGGTAGTAACGCGCTGCGCATCAGAGTAACGCATAATTCCGACTTTGCAAATGATAACAAGGCATTATCTTTATACGCATCTGATGCGGATGTTATAATATCGGAGGACAAGGCTGTTATAAAAAACGGGAAAATAAGCTGTGTTATTGCAAAAAGTGGATGGATGGAGTTTTATAGCGGCAATAAATCTATACTGAAAGAATACTATAGGAGCTTTTGGGATGTCAATGAGCATAGTCCGAGTATGAAATTTTCTGCGCGCGAGTTTAAGGCGGTAAGCGGGAATGATTACAGTATCACGGCTCGGTTTGAAGCGCAGCATGGGGAAAAAATATATGGTATGGGTCAGTATCAGCAGCCGGAGCTCGATTTGAAGGGCTGTGTTCTGGAACTGGCGCAGCGCAATTCACAAATCAGCGTTCCGTTTTATATTTCAAATAAAGGCTATGGTTTTTTGTGGAACAATGCCGGAATAGGCGAGGTCATGTTCGGGAAGAATTATACACAATGGCACAGCAGACTGTCAGAAGAACTGGATTATTGGATAACTGCTGACGATACGCCAAAGGCTATTATGAAAAACTACACAGAGGTTGTTGGACGCGCTCCGGAATTTCCTGAAAATGCACTCGGCTTATGGCAGTGTAAGCTGCGTTACCGCACTCAGGATGAGGTTTTAGATGTTGCACGAGAGTATAAGCGGCGAGGTATTCCGCTTGACGTTATTGTTATAGACTTCTTCCACTGGATAAGACAGGGCGACTGGAGCTTTGACCCGGAATACTGGCCGGATCCGCAGGCTATGATGGACGAGCTGAAGGAAATGGGCGTAAGATGTATGGTCTCAATATGGCCTACAGTTGACAGAAAGAGTGTGAATTTCCGTGAAATGCTTGATAAAGGACTTTTCATACGAACGGAGCGGGGTTCAATACAGTGC
Source organism: Oscillospiraceae bacterium (assembly GCA_022509005.1). Lineage (GTDB taxonomy): Bacteria > Bacillota > Clostridia > UBA1381 > UBA1381 > Ornithomonoglobus. The sequence continues at coordinate 31,681 of JAFLUC010000019.1, forward strand.
TTTGATTTTCAGGGAGACACCGTGATTTATGATGCTCTTAATCCTGAGGCGCGTGGATTTATATGGGACAAGGTGAAGAAGAATTATTATCAATACGGAATAGATATGTTCTGGCTCGATGAGGCAGAGCCGGAATATTCCGCGTATGATTATGAGCATTACCGCCACTATACAGGTCCGTCATTAAAGGTGGGAAACAGCTATCCGAAGGCGCATGCAAAGGCCTTTTATGACGGTATGAAAGCACAGGGACAGACGGATATAGTAAACCTGCTCCGATGCGCATGGGTGGGGAGTCAGAAATACGCAGCACTCGTCTGGTCGGGGGATATCAAATCAAACTTTACAGCACTGCGCGACCAGCTAAGTGCCGGACTCAATATAGGAATTGCCGGAATACCGTGGTGGGTTTCCGATACAGGCGGATTTTTCGGCGATGTGCGTGACGAGCATTTCAACGAGCTTTTGATACGCTGGTTCCAATTCTCGACGTTCTGTCCTGTACTTCGTATGCACGGCGACAGAGGCCCGCATGATATTCCGAGGTTATCTGATCTTGATTACGGCGGCGGATTCTCCGAAACCGGCAGACCAAATGAGCTGTGGAGTTATGGCGAAGAAGTTTATGAAATATTAAAGAAATATCTTGATATACGCCTTAGTATGAAGGATTACATTAAATCGGTTATGGATGAGGCAAGCGAAAACGGCTCGCCGGTAATACGCACGATGTTTTATGAATTCCCCGACGATGAGAAGTGCTGGAGTATAGACGATCAGTATATGTTTGGCTCAAAATATCTTGTTGCGCCCGTAATGTATCAGGGGATGACAGAGCGGGATGTTTATTTGCCGCAGGGCCGCTGGAAGGATATTTATACGGAAAAGGTATATGACGGATTACAGACAATAAACGCGTCAGCGCCGATTGAAATAATACCTGTTTTTGAGCAGATTTCTGAAATATAACGTGTTTTTGTATTTGCTTTTTTATTGTTTTTATGGTATAATTAATCATATTAAATCGAAAGAGAGATAAAGCACATGAAAAATGTCTTATTAAGACGAACTTTTTCCGTAGCAATCATGGCAGCGTTCTTAGGAAGTGTTTTCCCATTTGTGATTGCGTCAGATTTAAATGGCACAAAAATGATTGTGTGCGGAGAGGGAGAAAATTTAACAATCGGTACATACGCGGAATCTGCATCAAAAACGCGGGAGCTTATTGACAGCCGACCTGATATTTATCGTAGGATGGACGATATGGGACGCGGACTTGTTGCTGTAAAAACTGATAACGGTGTGTTTGTTTCGTGGCGCTGGGAGGGCACGGAAAGCCTTGGAGTAAAGTATAATCTTTACAGAAACGGCATCAAATTGAATGAAGAGCCAATGAGTTTTACAAATTATACAGATAATGATGGTAATCCAAGTGACAAATACTCTGTAAGCGCGGTTGAGAACGAAACTGAGGGCGCGCAGTGTGAGCCGGTTTCGGTATGGTCTGACGGATATTTAGAGATTCCGCTGCAGCGGCCTGAGAATAAACCGTTGGCTAACGGAGATAAAGCAAGCGACTATACGCCCGGCGATGCGGCGGTTGCGGACCTTGACGGTGATGGAGAATATGAAATAGTACTTAAATGGAACGCGACTGCTCTTGATGCGGCTAAAACGGGCTATACAAGCGAATGTATACTTGACGCGTATAAGCTGGATGGCACGCGGATGTGGAGAATAAATATGGGCCCGAATATCCGCTCAGGCGAGCATGACACGCAGTTTATGGTGGCTGACTTTGATAATGACGGCGCCGCAGAAATGGCTGTACGAACTGCCGATGGCACAATTGCCGGTGATGGCTCGGTTATAGGAGACGCAGATGCTAAGTGGTATGAAAATAATAATGGTAAAAATCTTGACGGTCCGTTATATATAACGGTATTTCGTGGCAGTGACGGTTCGATAATCGACTCTCAGCCATTCTTCCCGCAGAGTACGGGTACATATTCTGACGGAACGGAATGGGATATCAGCTCGTGGGGAGATGACTGGGGGAATCGTTCAGAGCGTTACCTGGGCGCGATTGCGACATTTGACGGTGTGACAACATCGTTTATACAAGCTCGCGGATGCTATGATCGTTCATGCATGGCTGCGTATCATGTGGAGAACGGCAAAATTGTAATGGACTGGAATTTTGACTCAAAGAGACCCGAATACCGTGATATGACTCCGTCTCCGTCGGGGCAGGGCTATCATAATATGGCGACAGCTGATGTCGATTATGACGGATATGACGAGGTGATTTACGGTAATCTTGTTCTTGATCATGACGGAACCATTATGTATTCAACAGGACTTGGTTACGGAGATTCAATGCACGTCGGTGATCTTGTTCCGTCTCGTCCCGGAATGGAGGTTTATACCTGTCAGGAGAACAGAAGCGCAGATTACGGATTTGCAATGCGCGATGCAAGAACCGGCGAGATTTTATATGGAATTAAAACAGCGACAGATAACGGGCGCGCGTGTACGGCTGACATTGACCCGCGTTATGAAGGCGAGGAAGCATGGTCGGCATATGGTGTTCTGACAGCGGCTGACGGAACAGTTATTTCAACGAAATATTCAATGCCCGCAAACTTTGCAATCTATTGGGACGGTGATTTAGGACGCGAGATTGAGGACGGCAATGCGGTTTATAAGTGGAGCGTACAGGGTGAAGAGGTTAATGCCATTTTCAAGGCAGTTGGTACACATTCTATTAATGCGACAAAGTCTAATCCGTCAATTCAGGCGGATATCTTCGGCGACTGGAGAGAGGAATTGATTTTTCCGGCAGATGATTTTGAGCATCTGAGAATTTACACGACAACTATACCGACAAAGTACAGGATCCCGACACTTATGAGCGACAGCACCTACAGAAACGCTGTAGGCTGGCAGAACAACTGCTATAATCAGACAACACATCTGGGCTATTACCTAGGCTATGACACGAGCAGTGTACCTGTGCCGCAGATTTACATTGAGCGTGACGGTGAGAAGATCACAAATCCTGATCTTCCGAAAAAGTCATGGAGCATCAGTGACCTCTATTTCGGTGATACAGTTGAGCTTGTTCCTGGATATTGTACCGCATTGATCAATGGCGCCAAGACGAGAATTGATAACGATAATGCGGCAGTTAAACCATATGTAAATACCGGTAACAGAACAATGGTTCCGATCCGCTTTATCGCGGAGGCATTCGGTGCGGAGGTCAATTATAATGACGAGACAAAAGAGATAACCATAAGCATTGCAGATATGACTATTAATATGATGATCGGAGAAACTCGTTATACGGTAAACACCTTTGATAAACCGGGTAAAGGCGGCGCAGGCGGAGGCGGAACAATGGACACCGCGCCTGAAATTGTGAATAACAGAACATTTGTACCTGTTCGTGCAGTAGCAGAGGCACTCAACAAGACAGTTGAATATTATGACGGACTTGTGTATATCTCAACGCTTGACGGAGGACTCGACGGAGATACGGCAGCAGCTAAAAAGAATGAGATTATTAATACTGCTCCGGCTGTATCAAAGAATATGAGCATACTTGCAGAAAATTACGGCGATGAATCCGCGGGCTCAAGATTGCCTGTAACTGTTGCGGCAACATCAGACGGCACTGATGGCTCAGATGTAATAGACTATGACTTGGAAACCTCATGGGTATGTCCGCCGGGAGGCTCGATTACCCTTGATAACAACGGCGCACCGGGCGTTCCTGCGATTGTTATCGCATTCGGTGATCGTCTGGCACATCATTTCAGGATTGAATACAGCAGTGATATGGAAAACTGGCAGATTGGTATTGCGGAGCGCATAAGTGACGGTAAGCCCGGACAGTATGAGAAATTCTATTTCGGTGTACCTCCGTATACGAGATATGTTAAGTATGTTTCGCTTGAAGAAACTGAAACGGTAATCAGTGAATTCGCAAACGCAAGAATTGAATAAAAATACTGAAAGGGTGTTCTTATTATGAATAGGACTAAAAATCCCATGGCACATGGTCATACTCTTATATTTATAGCAGGTTTTTTGTGGGGTTGTATCGGTATGTTTGTAAAGGAACTGGAAAATGCGGGTGCTACACCCGCATTGACTGCTTTTTTACGAGTGTTTTTTGCTTTTATTATTATGTTGATTGCCTCATGTACCAAGAGCGGCTGGCGTTCTCTTATTGTAGGCGGAAAGAACTTGCTTTCTTGTGCGCTGCTCGGTTTGATATGTCATGGCATTTATAATATTTTCTACAGCATTGCCGTTACTATGGCGGGGGTTTCGATCAGTGCTGTTCTGCTCAATATTGCACCGGTATTTACGCTGTTTTTCTCAGCTGTTTTATTCTGGGAAAAAATTACGGTGATCAAACTTATTGCTATTGTGATAAACATATTTGGATGTGTTCTGACAGCAACAAATGGTGTATTTGATATCCGGACACTATCAATTATCGGATTATTATGCGGAGCGGGAGCGGGAATATGCTATTCGCTTACCTCTGTTATAGGAAAATTGGCAGCTGACAAAACAGATCCGTTTATTATGAGCATGTATAGCTATTTCTTTGCAACTGTATTTATGGCTCTTTGGATAAGACCATGGCAGCAAGGCATATATTGCAGCGGCTCAATTTTGATTTGGGGCTTTTTATATGCACTGATACCGACTTCTATAGCTTACGTATTATACTATCGCGGACTTCAGAGGATTACAGAAAACAGCAAAGCGCCTATTCTTGCTTCTGTTGAAACAGTAGTGGCGGCTACAATAGGGGTTGCAGTTTACAAGGAGTATCTTGGTGTTTCTGGCATTATTGGCATTGTCCTTGTACTTATTTCTATCATTTTATTGAAAAAAAATTAACTTTTTTAAAAAAAGTATTGACAAATGGGAGCAATTCTGTTATAATAATACATGTCGTTGAGATAACGATGTAAAAAATATATGGCTCCTTGGTCAAGCGGTTAAGACTCCGGCCTCTCACGCCGGCAACGCGGGTTCGATTCC
>JAFLUC010000002.1:0-19464 GCA_022509005.1 Oscillospiraceae bacterium
TTAGGAATACGGACTGTAAACGGAACAGGACTGCAATATTCAACAGGCGGATCTATTTCAAACGGCGGTATTGAAACAGAAGAATGGAAGGATACCGGATATAAGGATCTGAATGCGAAGTATCACATCACGATTGAGGCAGATTTTGCGGCGAAGAAATGTGCATTGTCTATGGACGGCAAAAAGGTAGGAGATATCGATTTCTATAACGCTGAGAATTTCGGAGCGATAGAAGTGCTCGCGGTAAGACAGGAAAAGAATTTTGACTGGGCAACGGAAATTGATAATTTGAAAATAGGCAAATTAAATTGATAAAACAGCGGAGGAACAATAATTGAAAAGAGAACCGGAGAGCAGAATCAGGCTGTTTCTGACCTTGATGTTATCCACATTTAAAATAAGCGCGTTCACGTTTGGCGGCGGCTATGTGATTGTGCCGCTTATGCAGAAAAAATTCGTGGAAGAGCTAAAGTGGATAGATGAGGAGGAGATGCTTGATCTTGTGGCAATAGCGCAGTCATCCCCGGGACCGATAGCTATAAATGCATCGCTTCTCATCGGCTATCGTATGGCAGGTATCGCAGGCGCGATCACGACTGCGTTCGGCACGGTCATGCCGCCGTTTATAATAATGTCGGTTGTGTCGGTCTTTTATATAGCGTTCCGCGATAATAGAATTGTCAGCGCCGTTTTAAAGGCGATGCAGGCTGCGGTTGCGGCTGTTATTCTGGATGTGGTAATAAATATGGCGCACAATATCATAAAGGACAGACGTATTTTTTCTGTATTGATAATGATATCAGCTTTTGCTGTTTCCGTTGTATTCAACATGAATGTAATCTTTATCGTGCTCATATGCGGCGCAATAGGAGCGCTGTTTATGCGACCTGACAAAGACACAACGAAGGAGAAAACGAAATGATTTATTTGCAGGTATTTCTGAGTTTTCTTCAGATAGGACTTTTCAGCTTCGGCGGCGGATACGCGGCTTTGCCGCTGATTCAGAATCAGACGGTGTATACTCATAACTGGCTCACAATGACGGAATTTGCCGATATAGTGACCATATCGCAAATGACACCGGGTCCGATCGCAATTAACGCCGCGACATTTACCGGTATGCGCCTTGCCGGATTATGGGGCGCAGCAGCAGCAACTCTGGGCTGTGTGCTGCCTTCAACAATTATATGTATAATACTCGCGAAGCTTTATTATAAATACCGCGAGATGTCAATTATGAAAGGCATAATGAACGGCTTGCGTCCGGCTGTTGTGGCAATGATAGCCTCGGCGGGGCTGAGTATAATGATACAAGCGCTTTATCCGAACCGAGGAATATCGTTCACAGCAGAAAATCTTGATTTTATCGCGATAACGATTTTCATAGCAACACTATTGGTTCTGCGTATTTTTAAGTTAAATCAGATAACAGTAATGGCAGCCGCCGGAATATTGGGCGGCGCGGCATATCTACTAATACATTGAAAGGATTTAATAATTATGGAAAAAGAACAAATTGATATTTTAACCGAACCGGAGATTCTTGGTTCATTGAACATTTATAAAAAGGGTGAGCTTATATACGAAAATGCTCTCGCATCCGAGGAGGATGTGAAGGATTGGATAATGGAGGGTCAGGCAAAGATTAGTTTTGATAACGGACGCATGTATATGGCGAGTGTGCTTGACCAATCGGCAGGTCAGGCGGCTAATTTTGTGTATTGGTGTCCTGAGAAATTTGAGGATAATATTATTATTGAGTGGGATTTTGTGCCTTTATCTGATGAAGGCCTTGCAATAATGTTCTTCGGCGGCAGCGGACAAGGCGGACGTGATTTGTTTGATGATACGCTTCTTAAGAGAACAGGTGAATATAAGCAGTATCATTCAAGTGATATCAATGCGTTTCATGTGTCATATTACAGACGCAGCGAGCCGGTTGAATGCGAATTAAACGTGGCAAATCTGAGAAAATCGGCAGGATTTTATCTGGTAGCGCAGGGCGCGGACCCGATACCGGTAACGAAATATAAGAGTGAGAAGCCGTATAAAATAAAGGTCATAAAAACGACAGAATGTGTGCTGTTCTATATAAACGGTCTTGAAATATTTCGTTTTGATGATGATGGCAGCACATACGGCGATTACATCAGAGAGGGATATATAGGCTTCCGCCAGAAGGTGCCCCTTGAGGCGGAATACGCTAATTTAAAGGTTTATAAAATAGCCGAAAATAAAAGATAAGGAGGATTATGGGCATGAAACTGAAACGAGTTATAGGAGCGGCTGTTGTATCGGCAATGATTATGCCGTATGCGCTTCCCACGGTATATGCTGCTGACACAGATCCCGAACCGATATTGTGGTACGATTTTGAGGACGGGGCGAAGGATGCTTCGGGAAACGGTCTTGACGGAACCGTATATGGGGCTTCTATAGAAGGCAGCTCAGCGGTATTTGACGGAACTGATGATTACATAAAAATGCCTGACGGTATACTGCAGAACGCGGAGTCTGCAACAGTGGCGATTTACCTGAAACCGGAAATTGAAAAAGCAAATCAGTTCACATGGTGCATAGGCAACACAAGTACAACGGGTTATATGTTTTTAAATACCTATAATCCTAACTCAAAGCTCAGAGCGGCTATTACGCTCGGAACATACACAGCAGAAAGTGAGCTCGCGACAGGCAGCTATGTAAGAGCTGGCGAATGGACGAGTGTTATAGCCGTATTTGACGGTGAAAATTCCGTGCTATACCGTGACGGTGCGGCTGTCGCAACGGCAAATATATCCATAAAACCGTCGGATCTGGGCGCGACAACAGCGAATTATATAGCGAAATCCGTGTACAACGATCCGTATTTTAAAGGAATGGTATCTGATTTCAGAATTTATGATAAAGCTTTGACAGCGGAGGAGGCAGCACAGTTGAGCGAGGAACAGAAAAGTTCGTATACAAAGACTGCGCCGAGTATCACAGGTGTATCCGGAGACGGCATAAAATCATACGGTGTGGAAATTGACACAACGAACAGGACGATTTTTATTCCCGTTCAGGTGGGAACGGATTTTGCAGATCTTACTCCGGAATTTGCATGTGAGTCCGCCGCAACAGTAACGCTTATGAGCGGAACATACAAAGACGGTATTGTTACTGTGGAAGATGCCGAAGATCCGTCGCTTACAGCATATTGGACGGTAACAGCGGCAGAGCGCGGCAACGCGGTTCTTGACGGCTATTATGCCGACCCGAACATCGCCGTATTTGATGGGAAGTATTATATATACCCGACAACAGACGGCGGCAGCGGCTGGGACGCACCGTATTTCAAGTGCTTCTCATCGGACGATCTCGTTCACTGGAAGGATGAAGGCGTTATCCTTGACCTTGCTGACGTAAGCTGGTCAAACGGCAAAAACGGATGGGCGCCGACGATTACGGAAAAGAACGATAAATATTATTTCTATTATAGCGCAGCTCCATCAAACAACGGCGCGAAAAAGCTTGCGGTAGCAGTAGCGGATTCGCCTACGGGACCGTTTGTGGATCAGGGAGTAATAGTGTCCGGTGAAGGTCTTACCGGTCAGATGATAGACTCAGTAGTGTTTACAGATGATGACGGACAGTCATATCTCTACTGGGGTAACGGCGCTCTGTACGGAGCGAAGCTTTCGGAGGATATGCTTCACATTGACGGCGAGATTAAAAAGTTTAATCCGTCAAATTATCGTGAGGCTCCGTTTATAATAAAAAGAAACGGCATTTATTATATGATGTGGTCAGACGATGATACCGGAAGCCCGAATTATCATGTGCGCTACGGTACTCTGGATTCACCGCTCGGAACGCTTACGGGAAATACGCAGATACTGCACCGCAATAACGCGCAGTCAAACATTATTAAGGGCACAGGACATCATTCGGTTATAAATATTCCGGGCACTGACGAGTGGTACATCTGCTACCACCGCTTCAATACGGCTCTTTACGGAAACCAGGAAACGCAGAGCAGCGCCGCGGGAAATCATCGTGAGACTTGCATAGACAAACTGGAGTTTGACGAAAATGGCAATATAAAGCCGGTTATACCGACTCTTGAAGGTATTACTGAGCCTGTGTATGCAATCAGAAATTTAGTTTATATTTCGGAAACTAAAACGGATGGCAGAAGCTTAAAATGGTCACTTTCATCAACGGGCGATATTTCGGACGTAGATATTTATACAGTCCTGTATAATTCCGATAACACGCTCGCATCTGTTGCGAAAAATCAGATGAACGGCGAATTTGAAATCGATCCGCAATTGGAATACACATTAAAGATATTCACATGGGAAAAGGACGGAATGAAGCCAATAGGCGATGGCTGCGCGGAAAAGCAAATTAAGGCCGACACATCACTTGAAAAGCTTGCGTCGGAGCTTGTACCGGACAAGGAGATACGCGGCAATCAGTATATGCCGGATGAGTATAACGGAGTTAAGATTACGTGGTCGTCTGATAATGACTCGGTAAAGCCGGATGGAACGGTTACGCGCGGCGCTGAGGATATTGAAGTTAATATAACGGCTGTATATGACAACGGTGCGTATACTTATGAGAAAACATATCAGTCCACCGTGCTTGCCGCACCTGTAGGCAAGTCAGAGGATGATATGGGAGCATATCTGTTTGTGCATTTTGTAGGTACGGAGTCAAATGCGGACTGCGAGCAGATTTATTTCTCTGTTTCAAAGGATGGACAGAACTGGACTACTTTAAATGAGAAAAAGCCTATACTTACAAGTGTAATGGGTGAGGGCGGCACGCGCGACCCACATATTGTACGTTCACCGGAGGGAGATAAATTCTTCCTTATCGCGACAGATTTAAGCATATATAACCGCCGTGATGACTCAAACCGTTGGGGAACCTGTCAGGTGGCCGGTTCAAAGTCGATTATGATATGGGAGTCAACTGACCTTGTCAACTGGTCTGATCAGCGCATGGCGAAGGTAGCTGTTTCAAACGCAGGATGCACATGGGCGCCGGAGAGTGTGTACGATTACGAAAAGGGACAGTACATGGTATTCTGGGCGTCAAAGGTAAGCGATGATAACTATTCTACACAGCGTATTTACAGATGCTATACCCCGGACTTCAAGCATTTTACAGATCCTGAGGTTTACATAGGCGAATCTGTGAGCAATATTGATACAACGTTTATAAACCATGACGGTGTATACTACAGATTCACAAAAAATGAAAATAAATCATCTGTTACGATGATGAAGAGTGAGTCCTTAAACGGCACGTTTACAGATGTTCCGACATATACCTTGAACGGCGCTGCCGGAAATACTGTAACAGGCTATGAGGGACCGACAATTTATAAGCTTAACGGCGAAAATAAATGGTGTCTGCTGCTTGATTACTATTCGCGATCACAGGGCTACAAGCCGTTTGTAACTGACGATATAACAAAGGGACAGTTCGTATCGGCGGCGGATTTCAATTTTGACACGACATACCGCCATGGTACTGTTATGCCTATCACTCTTGACGAGTACCGCAATCTTTTAGGTGCGTATGCAAAAGCTGAAATAAGCGGTCCGGGCAGACTGATAACAGGCTCTGCTGCGCAGTATAGCGTAAGCATACTCAATGAGACGATAGACGCGGAATGGAGTGTTTCAGATACCGACATTGCGGAAATAGACGACAGCGGATTGCTTACCGCCAAAACTGCCGGAAAGGTGACGGTAACTGCATACCTACCGGATTACAGCACGAGTATATCGAAGTCAGTGACGATAGCGGATGCGGCTGAAGGCATAGATGCCGGACTGGTAATGAATATCACATTCGATGAAGAAAATACGGGCAGCGGCTCATTTGAAGCGACAGACGGAGGCACCGTTACGGAAAAAGGAACAGTTTCATATGCTGACGGCAAGAACGGAAAAGCGTTGAGTCTTACCTATGGAACAGGTAATTATCTTGAGCTTCCCGATGGAGTTTTAAGCGGCGCAGAGGAAGCTTCGGTAAGCTTCTGGGTAAAGCAGGGCAGCGCGGATAAGGCAAGCTGGCCGTTTATGACAACTCCGGTAGGCTCGCAGACGTATAAATCCGAGAAATATATCGGATTGCTGCTTGCGAAGGAGCAGAATAAATTAACAGCGGAACGCTACTACAGCAATAACATTGATCGTCCGGCGCATGCGTCGACAAGCGGAAGCTTTGGAGATTGGAATTATGTGACTGTTAATTTTGAAGCTGGTAAGACGACAATATATATAAACGGCAAGAAGGCTGCGGAACAGACCTCATCTGTGAATTTGGAAAATATATTCACCGCAGGCGCAAAATCGTGGATAGGTCATGCCAACTGGGACAACGGTGAAGGCTTTGTCGGAATGATTGATGATTTCCGGCTTTATAGCAGAACACTTACTGAAGATGAGATAACAACCTTGATGAATAAATAATAAGAGCGAGGATTTTATTATGAAGAAAAAAACGTTGATTTCTTTAGTGCTATCGCTTTCAATGTTCAGTTCATTCGTCCCGCAGCTCAATCATGCTTCTGCCGCGGAAGCGATACCGGCATTCCCGGGTGCAGAAGGCGGCGGAATGTACGCAACGGGAGGACGCGGCGGTACGGTTGTGCACGTTACAAACCTTAACGACAGCGGCGCGGGTTCACTTCGGGATGCGGTCTCACACACAAACAGGATCGTTGTGTTTGATGTGGGCGGAACAATTAACTTAAAATCCGATATTTCCTGTGCGGGAAATGTTACGGTAGCGGGGCAGACTGCGCCGGGCGGAAAGGGTATTACTCTTAAAGGCGGAAAGTTCGCGTTCGGCGGCGATAACACAATTGTGAGATTTATTTCGTCACGTCCGGGCGAAAAGGGCTCCGGTGACTATGACGCGTGGGGCGGTTCTAAGGGTTCGAACTCTATAATTGACCACTGTTCCATAGGCTGGGCAAACGACGAACAGTTCGGTTTGTACTCCGCAAGCAGCCAGACTGTGCAGTACAGTATCATAGGACCATCGAACTGCGTGTCTTATCATTCAAAGGGCGCGCACGGTTTCGGCGTTATGTTCGGTGCGTCAAATAACTCATGGCATCACAATCTGTTGTGCCATTCACTCTCGCGAAATTTCCGCGGTAAGGTCAGCGGCTCAAGCCCGATGGATTTCGTCAATAACGTAATATATGACTGGGGATACCAGACGGCTTACGGCACAATGGGACATCTTAATTATGTGAATAACTATCTGAAAATGGGCCCGTCAACCAAGGGCGGACAGCGGTTTATAAATTTAAGCTCGGGTTCGCATTATGAGCTGTTCAGATTTTATCTTACAGGAAACAAGCTAATGCGGCCAAACGGGTCAGTGTATTCTGATGCTGTTAACAGCAACAACTGGAACGGCGGCGTAAACTACGGCTCACACGGCGGCGAGACGGATTACCGTGTGGACTCATATTTTCCGATAAAAGCATCAAATGGCGTAGACGTATCGATGGCGCGTAATCCCGAATCGGCGGATGACGCGTTTGAGCACGTTGTATCATATGCGGGAGCGTCGATAAATCCTGCGAATAATGCGGCCGGCGGATATGATTATAATACGGACAGCACGCGCGCTAAGATTGACGCGCAGGTGCTTTATGAAACAAGAACGGGCACAGGTACGCTTACCGGCGGCAGAGATTTCTCGACTGTAACCGATTCGGCTGTAAAGGATGCCATATCAACCTATGGCATACAGTATTGCGATTATAACTCATATTATCCGGAAGCTGTTACTCAAAAGACGATTACAGACTCGGATAATGACGGAATGCCTGATGAGTGGGAGCTTGCAAGAGGTCTTGATCCTAATAACGCCTCAGATGCAAAGGGTGACTATTTAAATCAGGGATACAACAATATTGAGTATTATATAAATGACCTTACAGTTAATGCGTTCCCCGAGGGCGTTGTAACGGTTTCACCGGAGCTTGTGGATTTAGGCGAGGAGTACGTTAATGCAAAAGCGGATGCTGACGCGCTTTCACTTTCACCGACAACTATCAAGGCGGCGGGAGATTTAACTCTTCCCACCAAAGGCGCGAAAGGCTCGTCTATTACATGGAGCAGCAGCTCGTCGGCAATTGTTATAAAAAACAATCAGATATCACAGGTAAACCGTCCTAATTCAGCAAGCGTGGGCGTAACGCTTACGGCGACTGTTACAAACGGAAAATTCACAATAAAGCGCAGCTTTGTGATAACCGTTCTCGGGCTTCCGACTAAATTCGATTTCGGCGGCGGAACGGTTCAAGACGGATACGCGGCTGTCAGTGCGTCAACGATATATTCAGAGAAAAGCAGCTACGGTTTTGTTGCCGATAAGGAACAAGGTGACATGACCCGTGCCCCTGGAGATATCCCTGAAGGATACGAGAATCTGTATAGCGATCAGGTATCGGGAATAACGCAGTTCAAGGCGGAGATGCCGAACGGAAAATATACCGTTGTTGTTCATTACGGAAGCTGGAACGAAAGCTTTGGAACTAATTTCACGGTAGAGGGCGTAAACTCCGGAAATCTGGCCTCAACTACTGCCGCACAGTTTGTCGCTGAGGTTGAAATAACTGACGGAGTGCTTGATGTGGAAATCAACAAAGGCAGTAAATCATACGGCGGATATATAAACGGACTGGAGATATTAACAAAAAATCTACCGTCAGAGTATCACTTTGATTTCGGAGACGGAGAGGCTCAGGACGGATATGACGCTGTTACCGCAAAGACTGTATACTCTGTTATGTCGGGCTACGGCTTTATCGGCAGCGCGCAGGAAGGCATGACGCGCGCACCGGGAGAGATCCCGGAGGGGTATGAGAATTTATACAACGACCAGATTTTGGGCGAAACAAAATTTAAAGCCGATATACGTGACGGAGAATATATAGTAACTATTCACTACGGAAGCTGGAACGAAGGCTTCGGCGCGAATTATACTGTAGAGGGCAGCAGCTCCGGGAATCTGGCATCGACCACCGCGGCAAAGTATGTCACAAGAGTGAAGGTCACCGACGGTTCGATTGATTTAGATATTAATAAAGGAAGTAAATCGTACGGCGGATATATTTGCGGCATGGATATAGAGCCGGCACTGACGCTGCCGTTCCGGTTCGACTTTGGCGACGGTGCCGTTCAGTCGGGCTATACCGCAGTTACTTCATCAACGGTATACTCCGATGTGATGGGATTCGGATTTGATGAATCGGCGGAGCAGTATGCAATGACGCGCGCGCCCGGCGGGATACCGACAGGGTACGAGGATCTATATAACGATCAGATCAATGGCGAAACGCAGTTTAAAGTAAATGTGCCGCACGGAAGATATAAAGTAACTATTTATTACGGCAGCTGGAATACAGGATTCGGCACGCATTATACGATAGAGGGAGTGCCGTCAGGCAATCTCTATTCAACAGAACCTGCACAGTACACCACTGAGGTGGATGTAACGGATGGAGTGCTTGATGTAGAAATTGCAAAAGGCTCAAAGCAGTACGGCGGATATATCAGCGGTATGGATGTTGAGCAATCGAAATCAACTCCTGCGCCGACTACGGCACCGTCAACACCGCCGACAACCGCACCGACTGCAACTCCGTCAACATCGCCGACAACCTTGCCGACTGCAACTCCTTCAACAGCACCAACTGCAACGCCTTCGGCGACTCCGACGACTCCAACACCGTCAACGGTTCCGTCAAATTCGTATCTAAAAACAGAGATGTTTGAGTCTGACGGGGTACGCAATATAAAGGTAAGTCCCGTAAACTGTGAAAGCGGAATTATGATTGCCGCTGTTTATAAGGACGGTATATTGGTACAATGCAGCATGGCGGCGTATACAGATGAAGATATTGATTTTAAGATATCTGAAACGGCAGATCATGTAGTGATTATGCTGTGGAAGGATTTGAAGGATATGATTCCGGTATGCGCGGCGGAATATATTGAGTTGTAACCACTTATATACAGGAGGTATGCTTAGATGAAAAAATACATTTCCATATTTACCGCTATAGCTCTTATATGTGGTATAATGGCGAATTTCACCGTTTCAGCGAAACAGGAAAATCTTTATGCGCTCTATACCTTTAACGAGGTAATGCAAGGCGTAAAGAGAACAACGGCTGCTGACAGAAGCGGAAACGGTCACGATGCGAACTTAAACGGCTCGGTAAAATATGTGACAGATACAGAGCGTCAAAGCAAGGTACTCTATACAAGCGGAATAAACGGCTCGTATATGGAGTTTCCTCTGCCAACAGACACAAACGGCAAGGTGCTTGAAAGCTTTACAGTTTCTATGGATATAAAAAATACCACCACAGGAAACTATTTCAATTTTTACATAGGTGACGGGTCGTCAAACGGCACGGGAAAGAATTATTTCGGCTATAAAATGTCGGGAGATATTCTTCTGTCGGCTATGACTACAACCGAGAAAAAGACGACACTATCCGGCAAGGGTGTTCAGGATGAATGGGCGCATGTTGATTTTGTAATCAATAACGGCACGGGCACGATATACGTAAACGGCAGCAGCGCCGGCTCGCTTTCAGGATATACTATGAGCCAGATAAACGCGTCAGTCGGCAGACTGAGCTTCAGCTCATGGGCGGCGGACGTATATGCAAAGTGTTATTATGACAATGTCGCGGTTTACAGCAAGGCTCTATCAGATGCTGAAATCGCCGCGCTCCCTGAGATTGACGATCCACAGGATAATTATAATGAGCCGGACAATATAGGTAAGGAATACAAAATAACCTCAGAAAAGGGTGTCGATATTCAGGATGGAATGATTGGACTCTTCTTTGAGGATATAAACTACGCTGCAGACGGCGGTCTGTATGCGGAAATGATAGAAAACCGATCATTTGAAGCGCGCAGATACACAAGCGGCGCGAATACAACAGCCGACAGTAAATACGGCTGGACGCAATACCCTGAAACGATAAGCAGCTCATTTACCTCGGTGCTATCTACAAATGGACTGAATGAAAACAACAAGAATTATATTCAGATGAATATCAGCGGCGGCCAGGAGCGAGGTATTATAAATCAGGCTTATGACGGCATTTGTATGGAAAAGGGCAAGAGTTACAATGTATCGTTGTACGCGAGAAACGAATCGTTTGATGGTTCACTTTATGCGAGAGTTTATGAAGGCGATTCACTTTACGGCGAGGTAAAGCTTACAGATTCCGTTTCAGACGAATGGACAAAATACGAGGGCGTGATAACACCGTCAAAAACCGTGAGAGGCGGCGAATTTGCCATTATTGCAGACGGTGAGGGAACGGTAGATCTGGATATGATTTCATGTGTGCCGGACGATGCCGTGCTTGGCATATTCCGCCGGGATTTAGCCGAGAAGCTAAAGGATATCAATCCGGGCTTCCTCCGTTTCCCGGGTGGATGTATAATTGAGGGTTATAATCTTGCCAACCGCTACAATTGGAAGGATTCCATTGGCTCTGTGGAGGAAAGAAAGCAGAACTGGAATCGCTGGGCGTCGCATACAAACGACGGACTTGATAACGGCTATAAGCATTACAACCAGACATATGGTTTAGGCTTTTACGAGTATTTCCTGCTTTGTGAATACCTTGAATGTAAGCCGGTTCCGGTTGTGAATGTTGGCATGGCATGCCAGTATCAGTCGGGCGAAACGGTTGCAGTTAACAGCGCGGAATTTCAGCAGTACATACAGGACGCGCTTGATCTCGTTGAATTTGCAAACGGCGATACGTCAACTACCTATGGCGCAATCCGCGCCGAAATGGGACACCCGGAGCCGTTTGAACTTGAGATTATCGGCATAGGCAACGAGCAGTGGCAGACGAGCAGCAATCAATGGTTTACGCGCTATGAAAAATTTGAGGAAGCGATACATGCAAAGTATCCCGATATGAAGCTTGTCGCGACATCGGGACCGGGAGTTCAGGATGACGGATATTACACCGCATGGAACTGGATTCGTGAAAAAGCAAAATCTAACGAAAATTTTGCCTATGTGGTTGACGAACACTATTACAGAACACCGGATTGGTTCTACAGCAATATAAATTTCTATGATAGCTATCCGCGTGATGTAAAGGTTTTCGCAGGCGAGTATGCGTCAAGGCGGCGCAACTGGTCAAATGATCCGGCGGCAAACACGTGGGAGGCAGCGCTATCAGAAGCGGCGTATCTGACAATGGTTGAAAGAAACGCAGATGTTGTGTATATGGCATCATACGCGCCGCTGTTTGCAAGGATAAATTACACACAGTGGTCGCCGGATATGATATGGTTTGATGATGCGAACAGCTATGGCTCTCCAACCTATTACGTGCAGAAGCTGTATGGCAATAATCCGGGCGATTATACTCTTGAGTCCACTCTCGCCGATTACGGCATGGAAACGGGCGTATATTCGAATGCGTCATATGACACGGAGAGCGGAGATATAATAGTAAAAATCGCAAATTCAAATGATACAGCAAAGACTTTGCCAATCGAGCTTGAAGGATTTACGATAAACGGCACAGCGGAGGTTCAGCTTATTGAAGCGGATCCGGAAGCATGGAATACAATTTCAAATCCAGAAAAGATATCGCCGAAATCTTCTGTTATAACAGATTTTGCAAATAAATATGATTATACGGTTCCTGCATATTCATTCACGGTTTTGCGCATAGGAACAACTGATGTGAAAACGGCTCTGCCGACCGACGAACCGCAGGTTCTGACTCCGCCCGCGAACATAACTGATAAATATCAGGTTATGGCATATACCACCGGAACAAATGCATCAGACGGCAGCATTCATATAGCTGTGAGCGGCGACAGCGGTGAGAGCTTCAAAGACATAAACCACGGTCTCGGCATTGTGTATGCAGAGAAGGAAAACGGAAAAGCAAAGGCGCTGCGATCACCGTCGGTATTTAAAATGGACGATGATACATATGGTATTATCGCGATCCGCACAGATCCGTCGCAGGACGCGGCAGCGGATAATGATATCCGTGACGGATATTTTGCGCTGTATACAACAAAGGATTTTAAATCGTTTACAAACGAAGGCTTCCGTTGTCTTGGCACGAAACGGCTTAAAGATATTGCGTGTGATGCAGCGGACGGAACGTATACGATTTCATGGACAGATGAGAATGGGATAAGACTTTGCGTTACGACAACAGACTTTGAAAGCTTCACCGATCCTGTGAAGTCGGCGCGTTCATATACTGTTGCGAAAGGTATGGACGGGGCTGCCGCGGCAAGCACTGCTGGCATAGCAGAGGATATGTATAACGCTCTTTTAAACAGCAGCTCTGAAACAAAGTACAATGATTATCATGTGGATGTTAATCACGCAAATGGAATTATATTCCCGGATACGTGTGAGACTGTGTTTGATGCCTCAAAGATAAGCGGAAGCTACAGTGATTACCACATAACAACTGATACAAGCGGTATTCTCCCGGGCTGGTCAAGTACATGGGGCGGCTCAAATAACGAGTCGGGCATGAATGTAAACTTTGTAACAAGCGGCGGAACGCAGTATTTCCAGTTCTACGGACCGGCGACTTCGACTGCAGCTGCGGCGATATACACGCCGGGATATGCGGCGGATGCTGATTGGTTTGCGATTGACTTCACCATGAGTGCAAGCAGTGATAATAAAACCTCGCTATGTCATGATACCGTTTTGCTTGATAATAATAAGAAACCGTTCTTCGGTTATGCGTACGCGAGGTATGACGACGGATTCTTCCCAGGAGACGGCGAAAGAAGCTTTGATGGGGACGGAACATTAAGAGCAGCGAACGGCAGCGAGTTTTCAAATCTGCTTGCAGAAATCGGAACTGCTAAATGTACATACACAAACGGCTCCACGATTATGAGAATTATAGTTGATAACGGAGCGGTTTATAACGGCACGGACGCATATGCGGTAACAACTGCTTACAGCAATGACGGCGGATCAGAATTTACCGTTATCAGCACACGCTATTACAGCGGGAGCGTGAACGGCTTCGGCGGCATACAAGCTATCGCAGAAGTAAATACAAACTGGTACGGCAACACACGCTATGGAAATATGAAAGTATACAGCAGTAAGGAAAGTGAGGGGCCGACTCCTACTCCAACAGTGAAACCGGAAGAGCCGACACCTACACCGACAGTGAAGCCGGAAGAGCCGACAGCGACACCTACAGCAGATCCGGAAAGCTGGGATTATACAATCAGCGATATTTCCGTTGAGGGCGAAACTGCTACGGTAAAAGTTACCGGAAAGACAAATGAGGAAATAACCGTCATTGCGGCGGCTTATGATGCGAACGGAACGCTTAAGAGCGTTGCGTTGAAGAAAACCACATTAAAGGAGGAATCAGAAAAGGTTGAATTCAGTCTGAACGCGGACGGAGCTGAGTATATCTGCGCATATATCTGGGACGGTGTTCAGGGCACGAAACCACTTAGCAAAAAATACAAAAAAGTTATAAAATACTAAAAATGAAATGGAGGATTAATTTATGAAGAGAAGAATTATAAGCGCGTCATTGAGTGCGGCGCTTGCTGCGTCCGCGTTTGCAGGGCTCACAGTGGTTCCGGCAGCCGCAGCGGAGGCGAAAACTCCGCAGTATCAGGAACATGCTCGGCAGATGGAAAAACTGAACCGAGGACTTGTCGCAGTTTACACGACTGCTGACACACGCGGACAGACGGTAAACGGTGTTGTTCTGTCATGGCGTCTGTTAGGTGACGAAGACCTTACAAATCAGGCATTTGACATTTACAGGAACGGAACAAAAATTAAAACCACCGGTGCACATGATGCCACCTACTACAGAGACACAGCCGGAACGGCAACGAGCACCTATAAGGTAGTAAAAGCCGGCGCATCGGCTGAGGAGGTGGCGGCGGAACCAGCGGTTACACCGACCACGCAATTCTCGTATGCGAAGCCGAGCGAGGTCGGCAGCGGAGCCAGCCACCCGCACTCATTTACATATGTTGATATCCCTATATCCATGCCGACAGATATAGGCAAATCCGGTACAACCGCTTTATCGGATTACAAGAGAACCAGTGGCGCGGGCGGAGCTAATGACGCGAGCGTAGGCGATCTTGACGGCGACGGCGATTATGAGATCGTTTTAAAATGGGATCCGATCGATTCAAAGGATTCCACGAGAAACGGCGTAACAGGTCACTGCGTTATAGACGCGTATGAGATCGACCCGAATAATACGGGCTATAAATGGCGTATTGATTTAGGCAACAACGTTACGGCGGGCGCTCATTATACGCAGTATATTGTATACGATTTCGACGGCGACGGAAAAGCTGAGGTTGCTATGACAACTGCTCCCGGATCATATTCGATCGATATAAACGGCGAAAAGCATTATGTAACCGAAGTAGGCGATACGGATGAGATCAGAAATGCGGACAACAATGCGGACAATCTCGCAAACGGAAAGAATATAGGACCTGAATACTATACAATATTCAGCGGTGAAACAGGCAGACCGCTTAAAACTACAATGGCTATCCTTATCGGTGACAGAGACGACGGTAAGGAATGGGGTCAGAACCTCAGAAACGAGTCACACAGATATCTTGCGGGCGTAGCTTATCTTGACGGAGTTCATCCGAGCTATATAGCGTGCCGCGGTTATTATTACAAGGCGGTCATACGCGCGTATACATGGGATGGTCAGGATTTCACAATGCTCTGGGAGCATGACGGTTCTGAGGACAGCATAAACACTATGTATGGTCAGGGCAATCATAACATGTCAATTGCCGATATAGATAACGACGGCAAAGACGAAATAGTATGGGGTTCAGCGTGTCTTGATGATGATGGTAAGACTGTTCTCGGTAATACGCGCTCGGGTCACGGCGATGCTATGCACGTTTCGGACTTCACTAACAACGGAGTTCAGGAGGTATTCTCGGTAAAGGAGAAATCGCAGGGTAAGCCGAGAGGCGCTGATTTCAGAGTTGCAGAAACAGGCGAGGCTATATGGAGCAAGGCTGTAACAGGTGATAACGGCAGAGGCGTTATGGATAACATTGATGACGCGTATGCGGCGGAAAATCCGGACGGTCTCGCACTCGGCTGGTCGGCGGCTCATGCTGAAGCATATGACTTAAAGGGAAATGCCGTAGGAGCAAAGCCGTCGAGCGCAGGAAAAGGCGATTTCTGTAACTTCCTTGTATACTGGGACGGCGATCTCGGACGCGAGCTGCTTGACGCGAACATTATACAGAAGTATGACGCGAAAAACGGCACAACAAAGAGATTCTTTGGCCCGAGCGACGGATATACATTAAGCGGTGAGACGAATAACGATACAAAGAGAAACTACTGTCTTGTTGCAGATCTCTGGGGAGACTGGCGTGAGGAGATCATTATGGCTGTAGGCGACAGTGATCCTTCAACGGCGGCATTGAGAATATTTACGTCCATAACTCCGACAGACTATCGTCTTACAACACTTATGCACGACTGCCAGTACAGAGAGGCGATCGCATGGCAGAACGTAGGCTATAACCAGCCTCCTCATACAAGCTATTATATAGGTTCAGCGGCTCTTGCGACTGACGCGAGCGGAAACAAGCTCAACTATCTCGCTCCGGCAACACCGTTTACAAAGGTGACATATGAAGCTCCGAGCGATGTGGCTGTAACAGGCGTTACAATTTCACCGTCAAGTGTTAATGTGGAAAAGGGCAAAACTGTTAATGTAAAAGCGGAGGTATCGCCGTTTGACGCTTCAAAGAAGTCAGTTATATGGTCATCTGCCAATGAGGCTGTAGCAACAGTTGCAAACGGAATAATCACAGGCGTGTCCGAGGGTAAGACGACGATCACGGCAACTACGGTTGACGGAGGATTTACGGCAACATGTGAGGTTACAGTTTACGCAAACCACGTAACAGCTGTAAGCGTTGACCCGAAAACGTTAGAGCTTGGAACAGGTATGACAAAGCAGGTAAAGGCGGTTGTTGAGCCGAGCACTGCAACAGATCAGAGCGTTACATGGACATCGGGCGACGAGAGCGTAATAACTGTTGACAAGAACGGCAACGTCACAGCAGTCGGCAAGCAAGGATCAACATTCGTTATGGCGACGACTAACGACGGCGGACTCAAGGCATACTGCTACGTTGTTGTATATGAGCTTAGCGAGACAGATGTGACAGGCAGTGATTCATTTGTAACGTCAAATACGGACGCGGAGACAAAGGTCACGGTAACGGCAAACAGCGCGGCTGTAACTCAGGATAAGGCTACGGCACCGGTTGAATTCCACAAGGATTTTGAGGCTTATTCAGATAATAAAGCAACTCTTGCGTTCCACTTTACAACCGGCGGAGGAAAGGCTGATGTCGGCGACTACATCTGGAAAGCAGGGCACGGATACACGTCCGAGCTGAAATTCTTGGATACAAACGGTAACAATATTTTAAATATACTTGAAGAGCACACAACATCAGGCGTTGCTACAAAATATATTGTGGCAGGCGGTGACAAGCAGAACGCAAGCACATGGACGAAAGTCAAAGCTGCGGCAAACGGAAACACTGCATTCAACAGAAGCCAGATAAGATGGGATGTAAAAGCAGAGTTTGACTATGGCAATGACACTGCAACTATAACACTTGCAGGCTGTGACAGCTCATGGGTAACAGATGAAACATGGCAGTTGACATTCCCGTTAAACGGTGCAAGCTTTAAGACGCTGAAATATGATACAACGGATATCACCGACTGGGTTTCACAGAATCCGAAGCTTGAAGATCTGACATACACACGTATATCGGCATCAGGCGAGGCTCCGACATTCATGCCGGAAATCACGCCCGGACCGACAGATAAGCCGGAGCCGAAGAACAGCCTGGTAATCAAGAGTGTTGACGGAAAAACTGCAAATGTGGAATATTCTGTTGCAGATGCGCGTGACGGCGCAGTGTTGATCGGCGCTTTATATGGCGAAGACGGCAGTCTTGCAGAGGTGAAGGTAAAGGATATTGAGTCATTGGAGGCTTCAAAGGAGATCGCAGACAGCATAGAGTTTACAAACGATATAGAAAACTATGACTTAAAGGTATTCCTCTGGGATTCATTAGAAGGCATGAAGCCTATATGCAGCGCGGCATTGCCGCCGGCACCGGCGCCGGAAGTGACAGATGAACCTACTCCGGATGTGACAGATGAGCCTGCACCGGCAACATTGCCGCCGACAGAAAACCCGACACCTGTGGTGACAGATACACCGGAGCCGACAAATACACCGGAACCGACAAGCACACCGGAGCCGACGCCTACACCCACTCCGGTTGCTCCGCTTGTACCGGACGAGGAATATACAGAGGTATTCACATCAACGGAGAACTTCCTGATGGAGAATGACGCTGAAAATAACAAGTGGATCAGATCAGCTGACAGCAAGACGGAAAGCCTTTCTGAAACAACGGATGATATAGGCGGAAATGCGACGGCTAAAATAGCTCTTGCAAATCAGGCAGTTCAGTATGTTCTTGATGAGGCGCTAACAGACGGATACTTTAAGCTGACATATGATATGTATATCAACAAGGGTGAAGGAAACAGCTACGGCAGATATTTCAGAACATATCTTGACAATGATGCGCATCCGTTTGACGCGTTGACGGGTAAGGCGAGTGAGTATAATGCAGACAATGCGTTCTTCCACATGATGGATTTGCACGATTTGGTATATACCACAAGTGACGCAAGCCTGGTTAGTGCAAAACAGGATAATGAATCCGCGCTTATAGAGCCGGAAGCAAAGAAGCTTTCACCTAATGCGCTTGCGGGCGCTAAATGGTATCGCACGGTAATCGAGGGAAGTCTCAGAAATGACGGTATTGTAATAGTAAAAATATACCCTCACGGCGACACATATCAGGAGGATCTTGATATCTCAGCGGTTGATCCTGTAATCGCTACAGAAGCTTATTATACAGATGGACGCGCAAGGGCACTTAAGCAGATCAAGTTTATGCGTACCGCGGGCGGAACTATATATTACGACAATATAAAGCTTGAAAAAGCTGATTCCGCAAACTAAACAGATAATACTTCAAAAATGATCGTCCTTATGGACGGTCATTTTTTGATTGGATTAAGTATTGAAAAGTCTGAGAATGTATGGTATAATTAAATATGACTATACAATCAGCGGAATGGAGGTTTATTTATGAAGAGAAGAATCATAAGCGCAGCAGTGAGCGCGGCGATAGGTGTATCAGCATTTGCCGCGTTCGGGTTAAGCACAAGCGCGGCAAATGTGCCTCAGTATCAGACCGAGACACGCAGAATGGAAAAACTGAACCGAGGACTTGTCGCAGTATACACAACTGC
>JAFLUC010000002.1:19564-24622 GCA_022509005.1 Oscillospiraceae bacterium
AGACACGCAGAATGGAAAAACTGAACCGAGGACTTGTCGCAGTATACACAACTGCCGACACTCGAGGGCAAACGATAAACGGCGTTGTTCTGTCATGGCGTTTATTGGGCGATGAGGATCTTACGAATCAGGCCTTTGACATTTACAGAAACGGAACTAAAATACATACCACAGGCGTGCATGATGCCACCTACTACAGAGATACAGCAGGAACGGCAACAAGTACATATAAGGTAGTAAAAGCGGGCGCGTCGGCGGGCGAGGTTGCGGCGGAACCGGCAGTTACTCCGACTACGACATTTGCTTACGCAAAGCCGAGTGAGGTCGGCAGCGGCGCCAGTCATCCGCATTCATTCACATGGGTCGATATTCCAATATCCATGCCGACGGATATAGGAAAATCAGGCACCAGCGCTAAATCGGATTACAAGAGAACCAATGGCGCGGGCGGAGCTAATGACGCGAGCGTAGGTGATCTTGACGGCGACGGCGATTATGAGATTATTTTAAAATGGGATCCGATCGATTCAAAGGACTCTACGAAAAACGGCGTAACAGGTCACTGCGTTATAGACGCATATGAGATCGATCCGAATAACGATGGTTATATGTGGCGTATAGATTTGGGCAACAATGTTACGGCCGGTGCGCATTACACGCAGTATATTGTGTACGACTTTGACGGCGACGGAAAATCTGAGGTTGCTATGACAACAGCTCCCGGCTCGTATTCGATCGATGTAAACGGCGAAAAGCATTATGTAACCGAGGTCGGCGATACGGATGAAATCAGAAACGCGGACAATAACAAGGACAATCTCGCCAACGGAAAGAATATAGGTCCTGAATATTATACGATATTCAGCGGCGAAACGGGCAGACCCTTAAAAACCACGGCGGCTATTCCGTTAGGAGCAACGGACGGCAAGGAGTGGGGTAAAAATCTCCGTAACGAATCACACAGATATCTTGCGGGCGTTGCGTATCTCGACGGAGTAAACCCGTACTATATAGCGTGCCGCGGCTATTATTACAGAGCGGTTATACGCGCGTATTCATGGGACGGTGAGAATTTCACAATGCTTTGGGAGCATTATGGTGATACGGATAACGCGAGCACAATGTACGGACAGGGTAACCACAATCTGTCGATTGCCGATATAGATAATGACGGTAAGGACGAGATCGTGTGGGGCTCGGCGTGTCTTGACGATGATGGTCAGACAGTACTTGGCAACACGCGCTCAGGTCACGGCGACGCTATGCATGTTTCAGACTTCAATAATGACGGTGTACAAGAGATATTCTCTGTAAAGGAGAAATCTCAGGGTAAGCCGAGAGGCGCTGATTTCAGAGTTGCAAAGACTGGTACGGCGATATGGAGCAAGGCTGTATCAGACGATAACGGCAGAGGTGTTATGGATAACATTGACGATGCATACGCGGCGACACATCCCGATGGTCTCGCACTTGGATGGTCTGCGGCTCATGATGATACATATGACATAAAAGGAAATGCCGTAGCTGCAAAACCGTCAAGCGCAGGCAAGGGCGATTTCTGCAACTTCCTTGTATACTGGGATGGTGATCTCGGACGCGAGCTGCTTGACGCGAATATTATACAGAAATATGACGCGGAAAACGGTTGGACAAAGAGATTCTTCGGTCCGAGTGACGGATATACATTAAGCGGAGAGACAAACAACGATACAAAACGAAATTACTGCCTTGTTGCCGATCTCTGGGGTGACTGGCGTGAGGAGATCATAATGGCTGTAGGCGACAGCGATCCTTCGACGGCAGCGCTGAGAATATTCACTTCGATAGTACCGACAGACTACCGTCTTACAACGCTTATGCATGACTGTCAATACCGTGAGGCGATCGCATGGCAGAACGTAGGCTATAACCAGCCTCCGCATACAAGCTATTACATAGGCTCGGCGGCTCTTGCGACAGATGACAGCGGCAATAAGCTTAATTATCTTGCTCCGGCAACTCCGTATACAAGGGTTGTTTATCCGAGCACGGAGAAAATAGCAGTAGAAGGGCTTGACATTAAAGAGGATAATATCGTAATTGACAAGGGCAGCAGCGTGACCTTAAATACTGTTATCACACCTGAGAATGCGACAACAAAGGGGATTAACTGGGAGTCAGATAATCCGGCTGTTGCAACAGTTTCAAACGGTGTTGTAAAAGGAGTTTCAAAGGGTACGGCGAAAATTACAGCTACCTCAAAGGATACAACCAACGGAACAATATCGGATACATGTACAGTTACGGTTAATTCAATTCCGGTAACCGGATTAAACATATCCGGCTATAACAACATAACAGTCACGGAGGGCGGCTCAAAGAAAATTGAGGCGAATGTTATACCGGCCGATGCTACGGATAAGCTTATCCACTGGACATCTTCAAATGAAAATGTTGTTACTGTCGATTCCGGCACAGTAAAGGGAATCGGCATAGGTTCTGCGATAATAACAGCAGTAACTAACGAAGGCGGATATAAAAAGGACGTGGTAGTTACTGTTACAGCCGCTGCTTCAGAGGGCGTAGGCTCATCGCTCTATGATAAAGGCAATGCAACTGCTAACGGTCTGGCATGGTCCGGTGATGATGCTTCAGATTGGAAGCTTGACGGAACGGGTGCTGCCACGCCGGAGCTGATCGCCACGGATACAGCTACGGTATTCGGATATCATCCGGCAAAGCCGGGCACTTCATACAGCGCGGAAAAGACCTTTGATACAGCAGACGGCGCACTTGTTACATATGACGCTGACTGGTATTTCGGAAGCCAGACCGGAGCAAACAGAGACCATATTGAGTATCTGCAGTTTGGTTCAAATCTGATGCTCGGATGGCAGAAGAATTATTGCTTGTATCTTAGCACTGACGGAGGCACTACATGGTCGGAAGCTCCGATATTTACCGGAAGCAACACTACATTTATAAAGAATGTACACGTGGTTATGGACACGGCAGCACATACGATAAAAACCGTGAAATTTGATGGGAATGTGATCTTAAGCGATCATAAGCTTCCCGACAGCGATAAGATGAACACGGTTAAGTTCGGTTTAATAAGAAACGGCGCGAGCGAAAACTGGGAATACCCCAACGGCTTAGCTAATCTCACGGTACTCCAATATATTGAGGGCGCGGAGCAGCCGGAAATACCTACGGAGCAGCCTACAGATGATCCAACCGAGCCGCCGGTAATTGAGCCGGAGGGCATTGAAGTTGAAGAAGGCAGCTTCAAGGTATCTGACACAGGCGCAGCTGAGGCGATCGTTACAAATAACGAAAAAGAGGATGTAACGGTTTCTATCATCAGCGCGGTGTATGATGACAACGGTGTGCTTACAGGGGTTAAATTTGTACCTGTCACGATAAAAGCCGGCGAAACAGAGACCATAAGAACAGGCGAGCTTGCTGATCCGGTCGGAACTATACGAGCATTCTTGTGGGATATGCGCGGTTACGTTCCGATTAAGGACGGCATAACACCTGAATCGGAAACTGCTAAGGACTAAAATATGAAACTACTTGAATTTATAAACAAAACGCCAACTGCCTTTCATGCCGCGGCAAATGTACGAGATATTTTGCTTGATCACGGGTATAAAGAGCTTTATGAATGTGAAGCATGGGAAATCAACAAGGGCGGCAGGTATTTTACAACTCGTAACGGCTCATCGATCATAGCATTTTCCGTTCCGGAAAATGAGTATAACGGAATAATGGTATGCGCATCGCACACTGATTCGCCGTCGCTTAAGATAAAATCAAACCTCGAGTTGCCGCCGGTGAACGGAATCATCCGTCTTAACGTCGAAGGTTATGGCGGAATGATCAGGGAGAGTTGGTTTGACCGGCCGCTGTCTGTTGCCGGAAGAATTGCGATAAAAACGGGTGATGAAATAGAGGAGAAGCTTATAAATATAGACCGTGAGCTGCTCGTTATTCCGTCTCTTGCAATTCATATGGGCAAACCGCGAAATGACGACAAGGTGAATATACAAACCGAGTTGCTTCCCATATTAAGGACGGATAAAGCTCAGACTGACTTTATGAAGCTTATCGCGGAAGCTGCAAACACAGAGCCTGAATCTGTAACAGGCTGTGATCTGTGTTTGTATAATCGTGAAAAGGGAGTCGTGTTCGGCGCGGAAAATGAATTCATAGCGTCGGGCAGAATAGATAATCTTGAAAGCGTTTATTTATCGCTTAATGCGTTTCTAAATTCAGACGGGACGAACACTTTGAAGATTTTCGCCGCGTTTGATAATGAAGAAACCGGCTCGCTCACGAGACAGGGCGCGGAATCGACATTCTTTTCCGAAGCAATGGAGCGTGTGAATGAAGCGCTCGATATAAGTCGGACAGAGTACATGCGCCGTCTTGCCTCATCATTTATATTATCAATCGATAATGCGCACGCGGGACACCCGAATTATCCGGGCAAGGCTGATCCGGCAAACAGTCCGCGACTCAACGGCGGTGTGGTGATAAAATACAATGCATCGGGACGGTACACAACCGACGCCGTTTCAGCGGCAGCGGTAAAGCTGCTTGCCGAGCGTGCCTGTGTTCCGATACAGGAATACCACAACCGCAGCGATATTGCCGGCGGCTCAACGCTCGGCAATCTTATGAATCGCCACATATCGGTACATTGCGCTGATATCGGACTTGCGCAGCTTGCGATGCATTCGGTATATGAAACAGCCGGAGCAAAAGATGCGCAGTATATGGAAAGTCTGCTGCACGAATTTTATAGCAGCGAGATAAAAACTGAGAAGAATGGAAAATACAGCATAATAAAAGCGGCTCGATGAGCCGTTTTTATTATGCTGTATAAAAGTAGCAGATACAATTGTATTAGCGATAATTGTCCATATTTTTCCGAATATATTCTATTGTTTTCTAATGAATATTAGGATTATAATACATATATATAACAAAAAATCGGTCAGGAAGGAGAATAATCTATGAAACCAAATAAATTAATAGCGGCGATATCAGCTTTATCGATTACCGTATCAG
>JAFLUC010000002.1:24722-34010 GCA_022509005.1 Oscillospiraceae bacterium
ATGAAACCAAATAAATTAATAGCGGCGATATCAGCTTTATCGATTACCGTATCAGTATTTACGGCGGTTCCGGTATATGCGGCAACAGCTGTGTCAAATGAAACCGGGCTGGTAAGCGCAATCTCAAACGGCGGAGATTACGAGCTTACTGCTGATATTTCAGCGGCAAACGCCGGTATAAATACGACACCGTCAACAGGTATATTGAACGGAAACGGTCACACGCTGACAAAAAGTAACTCCAAATGGGGTGACGCAATCCTGTATCAGAACTGTAACGGAAACTGGACTTTTTCTGATATGACTATTGATGGTAATAAGTCTACAGGCACATTCACCGACGCGGCGCTGTGGTACATGGCGGGAACAATTAAATTCGACAATGTGAAGATACAGAATTTTAAAACATCTACCGCAAGCCGTTATGCGATGAATTGCAACAATACTGCTAATATGACGTTAAATAATGTCACATTCGCCGGCAATGAAAACGCAGCGGCAACAATGGCTGAACCTGACGTGTATATAGACGGCGGAACACTGCACCTTTCGGGCAACACTTCGGCGAATGTTTATTACGCGGGCGGCTCAATAGATATATCAGGACTTTCCGGCGATTGTGACATTACGATTACGGCAAGTGATGCTGATAAGTATAAGTCGCTTATAGCTCTCACGCCTCCGGCATCGGTTAAAATGACTGCTGATGCAGGCTCAAGAACAATAGGTCTTTCAAGCTCCGGTATTGAATGGGCTATAAGCGGAGAGCGTTCAAAGTCGGATAACGGAAAAACAACGGTATATGTTTCTGTTTCAAACTTTACTGATACAGATAAAGAGGTTACAGTTGAAGCTGCGGCATATGATGAAAGCGGCGCATATGTTTCAGGTACATCAGACACCTTGGTCGCCGCTGCAAATGCTGTAACAAAGACTGAGCTGACGCTTGAAACGTCAGATAACGATACAATAAAGGTCAACCTGAAAGACGGTACAATACAGCTTACGGAGGAATTAACAGTGACAAAAATTAGAGACGAAAGCCTATCTCTTTTCTACGATTTTGAAAATCCGGCTGATACTGAATCGCTTATTTACGGCGGAGCATCAGTCGAGAGCGGGAAGGGTATTTCCGGCAATGGTCTTAGGTTTGACGGCGTGAACGGATATATGCAGCTCCCGAACGGAATAATGACCGATAACATGACAATTATGGCATGGATAAAAACTGACGAAATTAAGAACTGGGCAAGAATGTTCGATTTCGGCACCGATACAGCAAATAATTTTTTCTACTCTCCGTCCGGCGGACGAGTTGAATCAGTTGTAAACGGCGCGGCGGATACTATGAATGTCACAGCCTTTGCAAATACCGGTATATGGGAGCATTATGCCGTAACGAGGACGGCAAATCACGTTCAGCTTTATCGCAACGGCGAGCTTGTAAGCGAGGCTGATTGTAAAAACTCAGTGACAGGAATAACGGAAACCACAAACTACATAGGCAGATCCCACTGGGCTTCAGATGCATATTTCTGCGGTTCAATGGACGAGATCAAGATATACAATAAAATCTGCACTGCGGACGAGATAAAGAAAACGTATGATGAATACGCCATAAAGCTGGGCGCTGACGCGGCATACAAGGACTATACCGCACTTGATTTCGGAACAACCGAGCTTACAGACGGCACAAGGCTTCCTGCAAAGGGCGGCAACGGCAGTGATATTTCGTGGATGTGTTCCGACAGCAGCATTATTAACGCAGATATGACAATAAACGCTCCGGAAGCGGGCGAGGCAGATAAGCGTGTTACGCTTACGGCAACTGTTAAAAACGGTAATACTGTGTATACAAAGAGCTTTAACGTAACTATTCTCGCTGCGCCGTCAATCACCGGACTTTCGGATTACAGTATGCCGGAGGTCGAAATGAAGGACGAATACCTCATAAACGGAACAGAGAAAATGGCTGATTACCTGAAGGATTTTGACATTGACAAATTAGCGTCCGGTTTCCGCCGTACAGCAGGTCTTTCATCCACCTCAGCCACCTACGGCGGCTGGGAAACAAGCCTTATAGCCGGTCATGCGGTCGGACATTACATGACGGCTGTCGCGCAGGGCTATAATAATACAGGCGATGAAGATCTCTTAAAAATGTCAAACGATTTAATTGACGCACTCTATGAGGCGCAGATTAAAGAGGACACAACAATAAACGGTCAGGCTGTTAAAAAGGGATATCTCTTTGCGACAACCAACGCATGGAGCGGCGGACAGGTCGTTTCGGGCGAGGGTCAGTTCGATAATGTTGAAGCAAACAGAACGAATATCACAACTCAGGCATGGGTGCCGTGGTATACGATGCACAAGATACTTGCCGGACTTATAGATACATATAAGCTCACAGGTAACGAAAAAGCACTTGAAATGGCTGATTTGCTCGGAACATGGGTATACAACAGAGTGGGCGGCTATAATTCGTCGATGCAGACGCGCGTGCTCAATATCGAATACGGCGGCATGAATGACGCTCTCTATGAGCTGTATAAAATTACAGGCGACCCGAACCATGCAAAGGCGGCTCATATTTTTGATGAAATCAGTCTATTTGACAGTATTTATAACGGCGAGGACGTTCTTGCAAACAAGCACGCCAACACGACTATCCCGAAGATCATCGGCGCATTAAACCGTGTAAGAACGATTGACGCAACAAACGGACAGCTTGAAAAGGACGCGCCTGATGATGTTCATAACAGAGAATATTATCTCACAGTTGCGGAAAATTTCTGGGATATGGTTGTGAACGATCATTCCTATATCATAGGCGGCAACAGTGAAAACGAGCATTTCCGCGCGCCGCATACAGAGAACGCATACCGCAACAATGTAAACTGCGAGACCTGTAATACATATAACATGCTAAAGCTTTCGCGCGAGCTTTATAAGCTTACAGGCGACAAGAAATACAAGGACTACTATGAGAGCACATTCTTAAACGCAATTATATCAAGTCAGAACCCGGAAACAGGTATGACAATGTATTTCCAGCCTATGGCTTCGGGATACTTCAAGGTATACTCATCACGCTGGAATGATTTCTGGTGTTGCACAGGCTCCGGTATGGAGAATTTCACAAAGCTTACAGACAGTATTTATTATAAGAAAGACAATGCGATTGTCGTTAACCAGTATATAAGCTCCGTGCTGACTGACAAGGAAAACGGAATAAAGCTCACTCAGGACTCGGAATTGCCTGACGGTGAAACATCGAAGTTTACGGTTGAACTTCTTGACACTTTCTTGACAGAATCCACAAAAGACGGCTGGGAATTAAAAGCGGAAAAAACAATATATAACGGCTCGTTAAGTGCTATCGGCAAGGTTACAAATAACAGCGGTAAAGATGGAAGTGTATCAGTTTACGCTGCAGTATATGAGTCGAACGGTGAGTTAAACTCCGTGAAGAAGATTGATTTGACGATTGAGAACTCACAGTCGGAGTCTTTTTGGCTTAAGCCCAGAACCAGATTGGATGATGAAATTAAAGTATTCCTCTGGGATGGTATGGAACCGATTACAGATGTTGTTACTGTGAACGGCAAACAGGAGCAATTCAGAAATGCCGAAATAGTTCTCCGAATCCCCGAATGGAGCGCGTCAGCACCGGAAATCAAGGTGAACGGTGAGAAAATCGAATATACACAGTCGGCGGGTTATGCCTCAATTGAGCGCTATTGGCAAACCGGTGACACAATCGAAATCACAATGCCTATGGAAATGCGTGCTTACGGACTTCCTGACAGCGACACGGTAACAGCTTTCAAATACGGTCCGACAGTACTTAGCGTCGGCATTCCTTCGACTGATTTTGCCGAGGAAGGTCATGGAATGGCTGTAAGAAAACCGAAGAACAAGGCGAACATAAACGAGTATGTAATAATCGATTCCAGCTATGGAACACGCGAGGAATGGCTTGCGAACCTTAATGAGAACATGGCAAAGACTGACGGCAAGCTTGAATTTACAATGCAGAATACCGATCAGGCACTTGTGTTCACACCACACTATAAGCGTCATGACGAGCGTTACGGTATCTACTGGTACGTATCCGGCATGACTGAGGAAGAACAGCAGGCGCAGATACTTGCCGATAAGCAGGCGGGACGAGATGCGAACATAATAATCGACTCGATAGAGCCGTCACATGACCAGCAGGAGAACGGTCACGGATATACACAGGATAATTCAACAGGCGTTGAGGGTACGGGAACTATGCCGAATTACCGCGAGATCGCAAACGGCGGATATGTTGACTATCAGATGGCTGTTAAGAAGGGCGTTAAGAATTATCTCGCTGTCACATATCATTCAAGCGATGCAGGCAAGAAGATGAGCATTTATGCAGGAGATACAAAGATAGCAGATGTGACCACGAGCGGAAACAGCGAAACAATCCGCTATGAGATACCTGATGATGTTGTAAATGCAGCAGCACCGTCAACGGCTGATACGATCAAGGGTAAGGACGCGCTGCATATCATATTCAGAGCCGATGCCGGTACTGACGCGCCAAAGCTATGCGGTACTGTCGAGATCGTTACCGACTATGGCACAAATCCGTCACTCGTGGATCTGACATTTGACACTGGAACGCTTTCACCGGCATTTGATTCGGATGTGACAGAATACACGCTTACCATTCAGGAAGATATCGAAAGCGTAAGCATTAAGGCGACACTTGCCGAACAGTACGGACTGGTATACGTAAACAATATACTTATAAATGATGCGGTATCAAAGAATGTGACTGTTTCGGAAACCCCGATAGTAATCACAACATATGCCGAGGATCACGCGACCTCAAAAACATATACAATCACATTTGTGAAATAAAATGTATTGAGATATAATTAAGTGTTGCAAATTCTGTAAAAATATTGTATAATGGGTATATCTTTTTGAAATTGATATAACATGGGGGTCAAATAAAATGCCAAAGTATTTTATGCCTACAACGCTGTTGTCAGGCAGGAACTGCATTAAGCGTCATTCAAGACATTTAATTCACGGCAAGAAGTGTATGATAATTACAGGTAAGCATTCGGCTGTGGTATCAGGCGCGCTTGCTGATGTTACGGAAATTCTCAACTCAAATGATGTTGAATTCGAGTTGTATGATAAAATAACAGTCGAAACAGGCATTACTGAGATTTATGAGCTTGGTCAGACAATGAAAAGGAACAAAATAGATTATGTAATAGGCATCGGCGGAGGTTCAACTCTTGATGCTGCGAAGGCGGCCGCCGTATATGCAGCAAATGACATCGAGCCTATGCAGATCTATGAAGAGGTTTATGAGAACAGACCTCTGAAGGTTGTCTGTGTTCCTACAACAGCAGGCACCGGCTCTGATACAACTCAGTATGTTATGATGACGCTTGACGATGTGCATAACAAGCGCAGCTTCAGTTCACCGGACTGCTTTCCGTATGCGACCTTTCTCGATTCTCGCTATACAATGACTCTGCCGGTCGAGGTAACGCGGAATACAGCAATCGATGCGTTGTGCCATGCTGTTGAGTCATACCTAAACAATCAGGCATCAGCATTCTCAGATATAGTAGCTCTTGAAGCGATCCGTCTTATAGGCTCCTGCGCCGGCGCATTGGCGTCCGGGGAATTCACGGAGGAGGATAGAGAAAAGCTGCTTGTTGCCGCATCTCTGGGAGGTATGGCAGTTGCACACACTGGACTTAATGTCGTTCACGCAATGGGACATCAGCTCACCTGTGAAAAGGAAATTCCTCATGGCCGTGCAAACGGCGTGCTGCTTGTTGAATTTATAGCATGGATGGCGAAACATGATATTATGCGGGCCGTTGAGGTTGTAACGGCGCTTGGGACGGATCTTTCGGATCTGCGCAGATTTATTGATAAGGTTATTCCGACAACTGAGGAAATAACAGAGGCGGATATTGATAAATGCATTGAAAATTCAATTACCGATACGGTTCTCGAAAACTGTCCCGGCGAATTCACAAAAGAGGATGAGCGCATTATATACTATAATGCGCTGATAAATAAGGACAGAAAGTATACAGAGTGGTAAAAAACACCCCAAAAGAGGTTTCACCGATTATAGTGAAACCTCTTTTGTAATCTTAATCTTCCGTCAAAATCTCAACTAACTTTAAATTCTCATTCCACGAAACATCATAGCCAAGGCACTCCGAAACAGCTCTTGCCGGGTCAGAGGTTATATCTTCAATGAGCTGTGCCAGAACGTCAGAACTGATCTCAGTGACGTTAAGCACAACCATAACGGGAATATCATAATCCAATGGGTTTATGATCTCATCATAGCTCCGGCGCTTCTCATATACAACAGAAGGCGCGGTCATTGTGAATTTAACACCATCGCTGTTGATTTTATCAAACACGTCTGCGTATGCTTTTATATCCGCAATCGTTGTGGATTTAACGTCACGCCGTTCTGCTGCACGCACCTCCGGTGTAAAACCGTCGGTGTAGTCCGCTGCCGCCCAGTATGCGTCATGCAGCTCGCCTCGCGGCATTGTGATATATGAATACTCGGATAAAATATATCCGTCAAGCTGCTCCTGTGTCAGATTGTCGTTTCTAATTTTATCGCCAAGATTCTTAAACACCTCAAAGGTCTCGTCAATATTCGGGTCGCGGTAGGACATTATCCCGATTCCGTCAGTTCCTACGAGCCATGTCAGACTGTATACATTATACTGATTTCTAAGCTCGGGAATACAGAAACGATCAACAATATAACGGTAAGCGACCTCGGTTTTCAAGGTATAGTCAAGTCCGAGCACGTTCAGTGGAGCGTATATTCCGTTATAGTTTATTGTGGTGTCCGTCGGAAGAATTACATCCTTCATATCAGCTTTAAGAGAGCTGTAGTCAGCCACCGCTCTTTCCGTGTACGGGAGCGATAGAAGCATAGCATGTGCCGCCGCATTATTTCTTTTGATGTTCTCCTCGTTACCCGAATAAACAACCACCGCGCCGTTTCTGTTATACAGACTGTCGCGGATAGCGGTGAGCTTATCGGCAACCGCCGCCGGGTCTTCTTCAAGCTGCGCGGACAGGCTCTTGATAAGATCAACATACGCTAAACCGCTGAGCGTGTCCATATAGCCGCGCTCGCTGCCGCTTGACGCGCGCGCAAGCGAGATAAGTCCGCCATAGCCGTTCATGTTTATACTCGAATTCGCACTGCCCGCAATTGCTCCTATTAAGCTTTTCAGCGTCTCCGTATCGGAAAAATCGGTCTTAAACAGCATTTGCTCCGCAACGTCCATGATCTCCGCCGATTCGTCGCCAAAACCCTCGTACTTAAAAATAAGATACGGTATAAATCCGTTTTCATTGTCTGCGGCAACTGTTGTAATGTCGGTTGAGCAATCAGCATAGCGTGCCGCGAGTGAACGCAATTCCTCCGCACTGTATTTTTCTGTATCGAAATAGCCGATAAGCGTGTTGTAAAGATAAAGCCACGGCAGATCCTCCGCTTTGATACCCGACGCATCCGCCATGATCCTGCCCTTGCCTATATCCTTTATGTTTGCAACGGAATTTACATATCTTATGCCGTTATCGGTAACATCGGTTATATTATAATCGCGTGTTTCCTCCGGCAGATCTTTTATATCCACCACCTTAAGCTCTTTAAGAAGCTTATTATCAAGCTCATCATTTGCTTGCTGTGCGCGGGCGCGGTACGCTTTTGTGCTTTCAACCACTGCGTTTATTTCATCATCACTCATTTTTTCTTTCTTCTCCGCCAATGCCGCGGCGATAGAGGACTGATTTTCCTCCAGTAATCCCGGCTTTGAAACGGTCGTCACAAGCGCGCGGCGGCTGTCCGGTGAGAAATATTTTTTTGCGATGCTTTGCAGATTCTGCGAGGTGCCGAGCTTTAGGACATCGCAGTCGTAGAGGTCAAAGGCGTAGTATAAATCACCGTATGCCGCCCATGTGCGCGCAATTCCTTCACAGAAACTAAGCCCGACGCCAGAGCCCTCAAACGCTTTTGCGTTTGCGCGTTTATACATCGCCGCGGCGCTATCAAGCCATTCCTGCGAAAATTCCTCATTTATGCTTGATCTGAACAGCTCCTCCGCTGTCTCACGCAGATTTTGTGCCTCGATTGCTGTGAGACTGTTAGAAGCAAATGCCAGAACAGGATACGGCGTGTCAGATGATGAAATGCTGCAGTAAATACCGCTGCCGTTCAGAATCTGACTGTAAAGATCGGCTATTATATTTACCGCGGCAAGTTCCTCGGAGGTGCAGTCCTTAAGCTCAACCGCATATATAACATACGCTGATTCCGCGCTGCCATCCGCCGCGGGAACCTCGTACGTTTTCTCTATATAATTTTCAGTAGGCACATAATATTTATTATCAATATTGTATTCCTTTTTATCGTATTCCGAAAAATACTCGTCAAGCTTATTCAAAAATTTTTCGTAATCCACATCGCCGTAAATC
The DNA here is from genome assembly GCA_022509005.1 of Oscillospiraceae bacterium. Taxonomy (GTDB): domain Bacteria; phylum Bacillota; class Clostridia; order UBA1381; family UBA1381; genus Ornithomonoglobus. The sequence continues at coordinate 33,258 of JAFLUC010000002.1, forward strand.
AGAGTAAGAGAGTTTGAAGGATGATAATATTCCTTATGATATTTGATGAGATCATCATGTGTTATCGTCAGGAGTGCCTCGGGCGTTCCGCCTGGAAAATGCTCCGCCGTGCTGCCGGGATACATCGCTCTTGCGAGATTGTTATAGCCGGATACGGAAACACTGTTATTGTGCATCTGGATTTCTGTATACGTTGTGCCGCTTACCGTTAAATCGTCATCGGGAGAATCCAATTCATAATGCCAGCCCTCGCGGTCAAATATATAGCTGTCTGATAAAATCAGCGGATGGAACACGCTGTCAAGATAGAAATCGGAAACGGCTAAAAGCTGTTCCTCCGATAATGACGAAAGGGGATAAAGCGTGTTGTATTTATATGTAGTACCGTTCAGGCTTGTCATGTACGTCTGCGACAACAGCTTCATCGTTATTGTCTGAGACGGATATTTCTCGCTGCCGCTTAAAATCGCGTGTTCAAACGTATGCGGTATTCCCGTATCGTCATACAGCGGCGTGCGGAATGTTATATTAAACGATCTGTGCCTGTCCTCGTTGATACAGAACAGCACCTGCGCGCCCGTTTTTATGTGCTCGAAGGTTAAAATATCCGAATCAATATAGTCAAGCCGCCGCACATCAGTAACGGAAAATCCGTTTATGACGCTGCCGGTTTCAGGCGTTTTAAGAGCAGCTGCTGCCGGTATAGGAAGCAATCCTATAATCATTGCTGCCAAAGTAAATAATATAACAAGT
>JAFLUC010000002.1:34110-66324 GCA_022509005.1 Oscillospiraceae bacterium
ATGGAAGGAACGAATATATACAGCGATATTGCAAAGCGCAATAACGGTGATGTCTATATTGGTGTGGTAGGACCGGTGAGAACGGGCAAATCTACTTTTATAAAAAAGTTTATGGATACGCTTGTGATTCCGAATATGTCCGATGTATATCAGGCGGAGAGAACCCGGGATGAATTGCCGCAGTCGGCGGCAGGGCGAACGATTATGACTACAGAGCCGAAATTTATCCCGAACGAGGCGGTTGAAATTGCACCGGCGGATAATGCAAGTATGAAAGTGCGGATGATAGACTGCGTAGGATACATAGTAGATGATTCGCTAGGATATGAAGAAGACGGCGGACCTAGAATGGTAAACACACCGTGGTTTGAATATCCCATCCCATTCAACGATGCAGCGGAAATCGGAACCAAAAAGGTAATTACAGATCATTCAACAATAGGTCTATTGGTAACAACAGACGGCTCATTTACGGAAATTCCGCGTGAGAGCTACACGGGTGCCGAGGCAAGAGTTGTTTCAGAGCTCAAAGCGATAAATAAGCCGTTTATAATTCTTTTAAACTCCGCTGTACCGGATTCAGCGGCAGCGAAACAGCTTGCATCTGAGCTTGAAAATGCATATGGGGTTACGGTTATGACCGTAAACTGTGAGCAGCTTGATGGTGAGGACATAAATAATATTATAAATAAAATACTGCTTGAATTCCCGTTGAGTGAAATTGAAATACATATCCCTAAATGGCTTGACCGCCTGAGTGAGGAGCATGAACTGATAAAGTCGGTATATTCAGAGGTTGCAGACGCGGTAAGTGATGCCGAGGCTATACGTGACATTGATAGTATCATAGAGCGATTAAACGAGCCTGACTATATTAAAAAGACATCGGTAGAGAAAATTGATCTCGGCACAGGTACGGCCGAGCTGGATCTGGAGCTTACCGAGGCGATGTTCTATAAAGCACTATCCGAATTTGCCGGAATGGATATTAAGGATGATGAGATGCTTTTGCGCAAACTTACGGAGCTTGCCGCAATCAAGCACGATTATGAGCATATTAAAAATGCGCTTGATTCTGTTCGTGAAACAGGTTACGGTATAGTTTCGCCGACAAGTGATGAGATGGTGCTTGAGGAGCCGAAAATAATAAAGCAGGGCGGAAGATACGGTATAAAACTAAAAGCTTGCGCACCGAGTATTCATATGATGAGAGCGGATATAGAAACAGAGGTAAGCCCTATTGTGGGAACAGTAAAGCAGAGTGAAGAGCTTATTGAACACCTGCTTGCCGAATATAAGGATGACCCATCACAGCTATGGCAGTCAAATATTTTCGGAAAGACTTTAAACGAGCTTGTAAATGACGGACTCCGCAGCAAGCTTGAACGAATGCCGGATGAGGCAAGAAATAAACTGCGCGAAACCTTAGAGCGGATAATTAACGAGGGCGGCGGCGGTTTGCTGTGTCTGATTCTGTAAAGGTGAACAATCTGCTTGCAGATCCGGATGGAAAGGAGGGCTTTTATGAAAAGGTGGATGGTGTTTGCGGTATCGGTTATGTTCTTTATATGCGGATGCAGCAGGAATGGCAGCTATACCGTAAAAACGCTGATTGATGAGGCGGAAACCGATTATTCAACTGTGTATGCACAAACACTTGAGTTTGGGGGATTTGAAAATAAAGAATATCAGTCTGAGCTTAACGAGCAGCTTTTGGGAGACGTTAAAAAAATGGGGGATGAGTTTGATAAAACTGCTCAGGAAGCAGCCGAAACGCTCCCTGATGGGGTAAAAAGCACGCTGAACATAAAGCAAAGAGTGACACTAAATAAGAATGGGATAATTTCGTTCATCACCGAGAGCTACACATATCTCGGCGGTGCGCATGGAATGACGGTGTGGATCCCTTATACGATAAATGCGCGGGAAGAAAATCCTCACAGACTGGAGCTGAGGGAGCTGTTTAAAACAGAGGATGATTATATAGATACGATAAACAGGCTGATTGATGAACTTGTAGAGGCAGATCCTGAAAAATACAGCGGTCTTTGGGCTGAACCGCACATTAATGCGGAAGATCATCAAAATCAATTTTATCTTACGGACGAAGATCTTGTTATATTCTTCCCACCGTATGATTTGTCATACTACGCCAAGGGATTTATTGAGTTCCCGATACGGCGCACAGAGCTTAACGGACTCTTGAAAGAAGAGTATAGGATACAGGAGTAAGACCATAAAAATCTGCTGTGACAAAATGACTTTTTTGTATCATTTTGTCACAGTAAAAAAAATTTTAAAAAAACTATTGACAAACCGGTTGTATAGTGCTATAATAGCTTATGTTCTCAGAGCAAAACTATATATCGCGGGGTAGAGCAGTTGGTAGCTCGCAAGGCTCATAACCTTGAGGTCGCTGGTTCAAGTCCGGTCCCCGCACCCATGTATTGCGTTGCGTAGCAACAGCACAGTAAAACAACTCGCATTTGCGGGTTGTTTTTTTGTTGAAAATAATACTTGAAAAAGTCACCAACACATAGTATAATAGATAATGGAATAATTTTTGTTTTGTGAGGTAGTAAATGATTATAGTATCTAATTTAAGTGTAAATTTTGACGGTCGTCCGCTTTTTAAGGATGTAGATCTGAAATTCACACCGGGCAACTGTTACGGCGTTATCGGAGCGAATGGAGCGGGAAAATCGACATTTCTGCGAGTCCTTTCGGGCGAGATTGAATCATCAACAGGCGATGTGTTTATTGACCCAAACTGCCGTATGTCAGTTTTAAAACAGGATCATTTTGAATTTGACGAATATTCGGTGCTGGACACCGTTATAATGGGCAATAAGAAGCTTTATGATATAATGAAGGAAAAAGACGCTCTTTATCTGAAAGAGGATTTCTCTGACGAAGACGGAATGAAGGCGGCCGAGCTTGAAAACGAATTTGCCGAGATGAACGGCTGGGAGGCTGAATCGGACGCATCAAAGCTCATTCAGGGTCTTGGCCTTGACGAGAGTGTGCTGTATCAGCAGATGTCGGAGCTTGGCGGCAATGAGAAGGTTAAGATACTTCTCGCGCAAGCGCTTTTCGGTCATCCTGATATCATACTTTTAGACGAGCCTACAAACCATCTCGATATTGATGCAGTTCAGTGGCTTGAAGATTTCTTGATGGACTATGAGGGTACAGTTATCGTTGTATCGCATGACAGATATTTCTTAAATGTCGTGTGTACGCATATGGTTGATATTGATTATAACAAGATCAAGATGTATGTCGGTAACTATGAGTTCTGGTATGAATCATCACAAATGGTTCAGCGTATGATCAAGCAGCAGAACAAGCGCAACGAGGAAAAGATAAAGGAGCTTCAGCTCTTTATCTCAAGATTCTCGGCGAACAAATCAAAGTCAAAGCAGGCAACCGCGCGCAGGAAGATGCTTGATAAGCTCACCGTTGAGGAAATGCCGGCATCTTCAAGACGTTATCCGTTTGTAGGCTTCGAGATGGATAGAGAAGCAGGCAAGGATTTATTAACGCTAACCGATGTTTCAAAAACGGCAAACGGTGAAAAGGTGTTAAACAATGTGAGCTTCTCACTTAACCACGGCGACAAGATTGCAATCATCAGTGAAAACGAAATTGCCGTTACAACACTTTTACAGCTTCTTGCGGAAGAACTTGAGCCTGACTCGGGTACGCTCAAATGGGGCGTAAGCACGTCGCGAAGCTATTTCCCGAAGGATAACAGTGAGTTCTTTGATGGATGCACAATGAATCTCTGCGATTGGCTCAGACAGTATTCAAAACCGGGCTTTGAAACACAGAACGAAACATATATACGTGGCTTCTTAGGCAGGATGCTTTTCTCGGGCGATGACGTATTAAAGCAGGTTCAGGTGCTTTCGGGCGGCGAGAAGGTAAGATGTATGCTTTCGAGAATGATGCTGTACGGTTCAAATGTACTGCTTCTCGACCAGCCGACAAACCACCTTGACCTTGAATCAATTACCGCTGTAAATAACGGTCTCGTTGCGTTCAAGGGCAACGTTATCTTCGCGTCGCACGACCATGAGTTTATGAACACAATTGCAAACAGAATTATACGCATAAATCCTGACGGCTCGATTACTGACAGAATGTGCACATATGATGAATATTTAGAAAAGCTTAAAAACGGAGAGTTATAATGAGCAAGGCTGATGGAATATTTATAAAAAACTGCCGTGAAATAATTGACCACGGCTTTTCAGACGAGCATCTTGATGTTCGTCCGCACTGGGAGGACGGCGTGCCGGCGCATACGATAAAGCGCTTTGGTATCGTGAACAGATATAATTTAGCTGAGGAATTTCCTATTCTAACATTGCGCCGCACTTATTTAAAGAGCGCCATTGATGAGATTTTATGGATATGGCAGCAGAAGTCGAATAACATACATGACCTGCACAGCCATATATGGGATCAGTGGGCGGATGAGGACGGCTCGATAGGAAAGGCGTACGGCTACCAGATGAGCGTTAAGCACAGTTATCCGGACGGCGAATTTGACCAGGTTGACCGCGTGCTTCACGATTTAAAGACTAATCCGGCATCGCGCCGTATCATGACTAATATATACGTGCATCAGGATTTAAAGGATATGAATCTTTATCCTTGCGCATACAGCGTCACATTCAATGTTACGGGAAATAAACTGAATGCTATCCTGAACCAGCGCTCACAGGATATGCTTGCGGCGAACAACTGGAACGTTGTGCAGTACAGCGCGCTGCTTATCATGATTGCGAAGGCGACTGGCTTTGAGCCGGGCGAGCTTGTGCATGTGATCGCAGATGCGCATATCTATGACAGGCATATTCCGGTTATTGAAGAAATAATCTCAAATAAGCCGTATGATGCACCCAAGCTGATTGTGGCGGACAAGAAGGATTTTTACAAATTCACAAGAGATGATTTTACGCTTGAGGGATATAAATATCATGAATTCAATAAAAAAATCCCGGTGGCTATATAAGAAGTAATAAGGAGTATAATGGAAAATGAAGATTGGTTTTATTGGCGCCGGCAACATGGGCGGTGCTATAATAGGCGGAATAATCGGCAACGGTATTGCCGAACCGGCAGATATAATTGTTTCAGACATAAATAAAACGAAAGTAAACGAGCTTTTGAATCAGTATCACATTAAGCAGGGACTAAGTAATGAAATTGTTGCCGCAGCAGTTGACATCCTGTTTCTTTGCGTAAAGCCTAATGCGATTTATTCGGTAATTGATGAAATCAAGGGTTCTGTAAAGACGGAAACAATAATAGTTTCAATTGTTGCAGGTCAGGCTATCGCAAAGCTTGAAGCAGCTTTTTGCAGGGATAGCTTAAAGCTTGTGCGCGTTATGCCGAACACTCCGTCGCTTGTTGGAGAGGGCATGGCGGCAATTGTACCCAACGCGAATGCAGATGAGGACGATACGGCAAAGGTTCTTGAAATCTTTAACAGCTTCGGAAAGGCTGAAGCCGTTAGCGAGCAGCTTATGGATGCTGTTACAGCTGTAAGCGGTTCATCGCCTGCGTATGTGTTTATGTTTATTGAAGCGATGGCTGATGCTGCCGTACAGGGCGGAATGCCGCGGTCTCAGGCATACACGTTTGCTGCTCAGGCTGTGCTCGGCTCGGCTAAGATGGTGCTTGAAACAGGCAAGCATCCGGGTGAATTAAAGGACATGGTATGCTCTCCGGCAGGAACGACGATCGACGCGGTTGCCGTACTTGAAGAGGAAGGTATGCGCGCCGCGGTGATTAAGGCAATGAAGGCGTGCATTGACAAGTCAAAGGTGTTGTAAAAACCACTCTATATAGTGTGATTTATCGGATTACATATAAACACAAACAGAAGAACAGCCTCATGATTGAGGCTGTTTTTTATTCCTTATGCGGTAAATAAAATAATATATTTATATTATTTTGTTGAAAATATACAAAAAATTGGTATAAAATTTTATGTTTGGTAAAATTTAAAATCTGTACAAATCATACTAAATATGGTATAATTATTATATTGTGAAAATCAAAGTAAAGGAGAGATAAATTTTATGAAGGGGAGAATGTTTAAGAAGATCATTGCCTCGGTATCGGCTCTGTCGATGCTCGCAGGGATGGCCTTTGCCGTTCCGGTGGGGGCGGCGAACGGTAGTTATTTAAGTACCGATTTTTCGACTAAGCCGACTAATTCCAATGTTACATGGGGCGATTATGTAACAGTTTCGGACAATAGTAATATGAATGGAAGTACAATATCATATACCGGACCGGCTGCGGTAATCGGCGGCGGCGGTGCGAATAATGCTGAATATACGATTGCTTCTATGAATACTGCTATAGGCAGCACAACACAGTCTATTGAGGCATCATTTAAACTTGCAAAAAGATATAACGGTACAATAAATACTACCACCTTAAGCTTTAATGATGCGAACGGAAACACGGTATTCGGCGTCAGATATTTAGTTCTGTCAGCAAGTGACTGGTTAAGAAGCGCCAGATTGGTAACAAATGACTCAACAAGCAATATCGCTGTTTTACCTGATTATACAGATAACGCATGGACAACATATGATGTTTCTGTAGGTTATTTATCAGAAAATTCAGGTTATGTAACAGTAAACGGCGTAACACTTCCGTTCAGCGGAGCGGCTATAAAGAGTATTTCGTTAAAGAAAACAGGAGATACACAGAACAGAGGCTTTGTTGTAGATGATTTGAAGGTTGATGTTAACGCGGCTACAACGAATCATCTTGTTACATATGTTAAGCCTGCTATGGATGAATTCCAGACTGAATATAAGTATGAGGTTGTTGCGAACGGCGGACATCCGAAAAATCCTCCTGAACCCGAAAGAGGCGGATGGGATTTTGCCGGCTGGAATGACGGAACAACAACATCTAAGGATTTAAATGATTTTACGATTACGAAGGATACAACTCTGACTGCTCAGTATAAGAGGGATGCTTCGTGGATCGAGCCGATTAAATCGGTAGTAATATCAGGCCCCGATACTATGACATTCGGACCGGATCCTGATACACCGGCAGGAAATAATTACACCGTAACGATCACAGGAACAAACGGTACAATTATAACAAAAGATAATCTGCATAAAGATGTAAATGACTTTAAGGTTGAATGGGACATAGCGGGCTTTGCAACGGAAAACGACCAGCCCGGTCAGTACTGCGACAGCTACGGTTCATTTGCCGCGCATGATGATAAGGACACAAACGTTACTTTCAATCTCTGCGGAATCCCGTGGAACTTCTACGGCGATATGACAGCAAAGGTTACATATAACAATGAGACCTACACAGCTCATAAGTATGTGGCTGCTTTAGGTGATACAGCAATGGAAAGCAATGCCATTCTTCCGGAAGCAGGCTATCCTTCGGATATTGACGAATATCCCGATGCTATGGTCGGATATGAAATAACAAGTGACACATATGCTGCAAAAACCGATTCAATTGTCGGCGGATGGGTTATGTCCGGTTCTGATGATAACAAAGCTGCAAAAATCGTATCAGAGGGTACAAATAAATATATTGCAATTACAGCCGGTACGGGAAGTAAGTCGCATGTATTTACAAACTCTATCACATCTCCGGCGACACAAGCTATTTTTGAACAGGATATGCGTTTCCATAATAACGGAAGTGTGATTACCTTGACTTCCGGATATCCTTTCTGGTCATCAAGCAGATATAGCTGCCCTGTAACATTTAATTACAGCGGCGGGACGGTTACGCTGAATGGAACAGCAGTCACAAACAATGAACAACCGGTAACAATAGAAACAAATAAATGGTATAAGGTAGTATTATCGGTAGATAAAACAAATGAAACCTGCTTTACTCAAATTTATGACGCAAACGGTACATTTGTAGGCGGTACTGAAAATGTGGCATGGGATGCCAAAGACAGTGTTCCGACATACTATTCCATAGGTTTGGGTAATTCCAATACAGGTACGGTTGATTTCGATAATTATAAAGCATACTATCCTGTTGCGGACACAAGCAAATACACACTCACAGCTTCACAGGAAACTCTTTCAATTCCAAATAAAGAGACTGCCGATCTTGTGGCATCGCTTAAGACAGCGGACGGTTATGATATAACCGGCGCGGCAACATGGACAGTACTTGAAGAGGATATGCAGGAGGGTGTGATCATAACACCTGATAAGAATGATTCACATAAGGCTACTGTATCTTTGGCCGATGATGCGGTTGCAGGTGAGGCCACCGTACAGGTAAATATCGGCGGTTATACAAAGACTGTAACTCTTAATATCACAAGCTCGGCTGAGAGCGTTAAGTTCACGGAATCATCATCAAGCGTATCGATTCCGCTTGATGAAACTCCAACAACCGTTAAATACAGCGCGATCGTAGTTGATGGTACAGGTAATGATCTTAACAGAAATGTATCTTTAGCTGTATATGACAAGACAAACACAAATCCGCTGTCGGCAATGCCAAAGGGTATTACATTTGATCCTGCAACAGGTGTTCTCAAAGTTGATAATACAGCCGATGCGGCAACCTTTACTATAAGAGCTACAGGTAAAAACTCCGAAGGCGGGGACATTTCAAAGGGAATCAAGGTGACCGTTCACGGCTTGTCATTCGACTTCGGCGCGGGAACAGATGCAGATTTAGCTGAGGGATTCACTGCTGTATCACCTTCCACATCATATACCGCCGCTCGCGGATACGGTATAGCAAGCGGTGTTGCGGCGGCGGGCGGAACAGGCTCCACAGCTAACGCTGACAGTGACTATCTTGCGGGCAATATAACATTTAACGCAAAGGTGACAAAGGCAAAGAATTATACGGTTGAGGTTACATATCAGGGTACTTTAAGAACCGATTATGTAAACAATGACCTGTCAGGCTACACGCTCGGAAGTCAGAAATCACTAACTAAAGCAACATTCACGGTTCCGGTAGTTGATGATGTGCTTGACTTAATACTTACAGACTATACAGATGGCGGAACTACATACCCGGCACAGATCGCGTCTCTGACCGTTACAAAACAGGCGGATAAAGCTCGTGGTGAAATCCCCAATATTTACCATGTTGGTGACTCAACAGCCGCAAATAACGGTTCATGGGCATACTATATAGACCATAACAGAGGCCAATTCCCCAAATTGCAGGAGAAGGCTGTATTCTATAACCGGGGCGCAGGCGGAAGAAACCTTTGCACATATTATACAGAGGGTAAGCTCGCAAGTGTTCTCAGGGATATAAGACCGGGCGATATCGTAATGTTCGGTAACAACGGTACAAACGGTATGGGTTCATCCTTCGAGGCAGATGTAAACTATTATCTTGACGCGGCAGAGGCTATGGGCGCAAAGATCATTATTAACTCATACACAGGTCATGGTCCTGTAGGCGGTTATGCATCGAACTACAAAAATGGTGTGTTCAATACATACAGACAGGATTCATATGATAATATCGTAAGAGCTATTGCCAAGGAAAGAGAAGCTAACGATAAGAACTATCTTGGTTTCGTAGAAATTGGTATTGAAGCAGACAAATCGTTTAATGCGTATATTGCTGATTATGCAAACAACAGCTACAGCTCGAAGGATGCCGCGGCTCAGGCTATTATAGCGTGCTTCTCCGATCATAACCACTACAGCAACGGCTCGATCGCTCGCGAACTCATGCTTAACGGCTATGGTGATGGCGTAGGTATCATTAGTCAGCTTGTTGATATACTCGAAGCATCATCAAATCCGCTGCAGGATGCTGTTGACGCCAAAGAAGAAATCAACAGACCTATTGATGGCGACGGCGAAAAGATAACTGTTCCGGAAGGTCAACCGGTTAAAGTCGGCGAAAACGGTAAGATCACAAATGCTACGCTTGTACCGGAAACAGGAGATACCGTTACTGTTGAAATAACTAAAGACGGAACCACAACAAAGGTAACAGGCGCATCGATACAGTTTAACGGCAGCGGTGAGATAGTGGCATCAGACGGAATGAGAGTAAAGGCTGATAAGACCGACAGCAATAAGTATGATCTGAGCGTGTTCAGAGGAACGAGTGTCGAAACAGATGCTATAACCTATGTTATAACAAAGACAACCGGTGATACGACGCAGACAGCAAAGGCAATAGCAAAGCTTGGTACTACGTTCAGCGGCAGTACTGATGTAGTATTCGGATTGCTGATTACAGATATAGATCACACTGTAAATTCGGACGATCTTAATGTAACTATAGAATAATGGAGGAGATCAAAATGAACAGATTTGAAAAACCGATAATTAAAATTGCAATATTTTCTCAGGTTATAGGAACAACCAATGATCCGATAATGGTCAGCGCAGCTGCAACAGACACATCCTCTATTTTCAATAAAGACAAGGTGGAGCAAATGCATAAGGTTGCATATGATACGCTGAAATTCAATTAATACAAACCACAACAGGCGCGAAAATCCCGCGCCTGTTTTTTTGTGCAGCGGCTTGTATAAATTTATTTCATAAACTACTTGAAAAAATAACCGCTAAATGATATAATATAATAGTATATCTATGGAAATATGAAAATTTGTGTGCCGGTATAGCGGCAGAATGGAGATTAAAATGATTAAACATATAGTAGTATGGAGAATAGCGGATGGCGAGGATAAGATCGCTCGTGCAGAGGCGATAAAGAAAAATCTCGAAGCCTTAAAGGATAAAATTGAGGTTCTCGTTGATATAGAGGTAGGACTTAATTTCAACACAACCGAGGCAGCGTCTGATGTGGTGCTCGTTAGTATCTTTAACAGCCGTGAGGATCTTGAAGAATATCAGGAGCACCCGGAGCATAAGGCGGTAGGACAAAGTTATATAAGACCGTACGTGAAGGAGCGGCGTGTTATAGATTTTGAGTATTAATTAAAAGAAAGGCAATATATGGCAACGACTAAGATAACAAAAGAGCAGTGGGCTGTTTCAGAGAGTTTCATTGCTAAGATCAAAGAGGATAATGCTAATTTTGCCGTTAAAAACGGCAGAACGCGTCTTGCGCATACAGAAACCTACGGCTGTCAGCAGAATGTTAATGACACAGAAAGAATAAGAGGAATGCTGAAAAAGGCAGGCTTTGAATTTACAGATAATGCAGAAGAGGCGGACCTTGTTATATACAACACCTGTGCCGTGCGCGAGAACGCAGAGCAGAGGGTTTTCGGCAGACTTGGAATATTGAAGCATATCAAAGAAAACACTAATCCTGATATGATGGTTGCTGTCTGCGGCTGTATGGTTCAGCAGGAGCATATTACCGAGAAAATTAAAAAGGTTCACGACCATGTTGACTTGATTTTCGGTACGCACTCATTGTGGAAAATGCCTGAGCTGCTGTATAAGACAATGACTGAAAATGGGGTTGTGGTTGACATAACACAAAGCGACGGTTCAATTGCCGAGGATGTGCCTATTCTTCGCGATAAGGATGAAAAGGCATGGGTTTCAATTATGTATGGCTGTAATAATTTCTGCACTTACTGTATTGTACCGTATGTTCGCGGAAGAGAGCGCAGCCGAAAGCCGGAGGATATTATAGCTGAGGTCAAGTGCCTTGTTAAAGGCGGAACAAGTGAAATATCACTGCTCGGTCAGAATGTGAACTCATACGGCAAGGATCTGGATATTGATATAGATTTTGCCGATCTGATAAGGATGATAAACGATATAGACGGCGTTGAAAGAATACGCTTCATGACATCGCATCCGAAGGATCTGAGTGACAAGCTCATTTATACAATGCGAGATTGTGAGCATGTATGCAAACAGCTTCATCTTCCGTTCCAGGCCGGTTCGGATAAGATATTAAAGCAGATGAACAGACGCTACACAAAGGAAAAATATCTGTCGCTTATAGATAAGGTAAAAAAGGAAATACCGGGCATTGCTCTTACAACTGATGTTATAGTAGGATTCCCGACTGAAACTGTTGAAGATTTTAAAGAAACTCTGGACATAATAAAGTATGTAAGGTTCGATAATATTTTCTCATTCATATATTCACGCCGCGAAGGAACTCCGGCGGCAAAGCTTGATTTTGTTCTCACGGATGAGGAAATACACAAGAACTTTAATGAGCTTTTAGAGGTTCAGAACCAGATTTGTCTTGAAAAAAATCTTGAATACGAAGGCAGAGTTGAGAAAATTCTTGTTGATGGACGAAGTAAGACAAATAAGTCGCTTATGGCGGGCAGAACCGACAGCGGCAAGATTGTAAATTTTGAGGGCACAGAGGACATGCTCGGAAAATATGTAGATGTAAAAATAGTCCACGCAAAGCAGTGGAGCTTGGAAGGAGAAATATTAAGATGAACGTAATAGAAAAAGCAAGAGAGCTTGGAGCAATGCTTCAGGAGAGTGAGGAAATGAAGGCATATAAGGATGCCGAGGCAGCACAGAAAGCAGATGAGGCTTCTCAGGCTGCTATGTCAGAATTTAATCTTAACCGTCTTAATCTTGCGCGCGATATGCAGAACGGCAAGATTTCAAGAGAGGACGCGGTAGCAAAGAACAACGAAGCGTATGAGGAGCTTCTTAAAAAAGCACCGCTCATAGCTGAGTATGTTGAAAAGAAGAAGGTATTTGATGATCTCGTTAATCAGGTAAACCAGATTATTAATTTCTATATTACCGGTTCAACAGGTGGCTGCAGCGGAAGTTGTAATACCTGTGGAGGATGTTCGTAATATAATAACAGAGGAAGGAATGAGATGTCATGGCAGGTAAACTATCACCGATGATGGTGCATTATCTTAAAGTAAAAGAAGAATACTCCGATTGTATAGTGTTTTATCGTCTTGGTGATTTTTACGAGATGTTTTTTGACGATGCTATAACAGCGTCAAAGGAGCTGGAGTTAACGCTCACAGGCCGTGACTGCGGAATGGAGGAACGTGCACCGATGTGTGGCGTTCCTTTCCACAGTGCCGAAATATATATTTCGCGTCTCATTTCTGCCGGCTATAAGGTTGCAATCTGTGAGCAGACTGAAGATCCGAAAAAAGCTAAAGGTATTGTAGCGCGTGAAGTGATACGTGTTATAACTCCGGGTACTGCGACAGATGAAGCGATACTTGAGGATGGAGCGAATAACTATCTCGTTGTAATGTGTATGGAAAATGGCCGTATCGGATTTTCGGCTGTTGACGCGTCAACAGGCGAGATGTATGCAACAGAGCTCGCAGGAAGCCGTTTTGTTCTTGATGAGCTCGCACGCTATGCTCCAAAGGAGATTATAGTGAATGATGAGTTCAGCAGTGAGCTTGAAGCGGTAATAGACCGCAGCATGCATCTTAAATTTGAGCGGCGGGAGGAAATCTTTACCGATGACTATGATGAGATTGTCTGCAATCAGTTTGGCAGAAGCCTTGCCGAATTGAAGTTTGATACAAAGCAGGAGGCGGCAAGAGCTGCCGCGGCTGCACTGGTTTATATCCGGTACGCTCAGAAATCAAGCATTGATTATCTTAACAGAATCTCAGTATATGAGAGTGAAAGCTACATGGAGCTTGATTTTGCTACGCGACGTAATCTTGAAATTACAGAAACAATGCGTGATAAAGCAAAGCGCGGATCTCTTTTCTGGGTGCTTGATAAAACAAAAACATCTATGGGAAGGCGAAAGCTCCGTCAGTGGCTTGAAAGACCGCTTTTAAATCCTATAGATATAAATAAAAGACTTACATCAGTTAAAGAGCTTACCCATGATACAATGCTTCGGGATGATCTGATTGAGATCCTTAAGAAGACATATGATATATCCCGAATCATAAGCCGCCTGGCTCTCAGAACGGTAACGCCAAAGGATATGGTATCCTTGAAGCAGACACTTCTGCAGCTTCCGTCGCTGGAATATAAGCTGTCAGGAATGAAGTCGCCTATGTTCGCAGGGATGTATAAGAATTTTGATATTCTTGATGATGTTGCAGCGCTTATAGAAAGAGCGATTGATGAAGAGAAAGCCACCTCAATTATAAGAGAGGGCGGCATGATAAAAAAAGGATATAATGAGGAGGCGGATCGACTCCGTTCCGCTAAAGAGAACGGCACGGACTGGCTTAAAGAAGTTGAGGCCGAGGAGCGGGAAAGAACAGGTATTCCCAAGCTCAGAACCGGATTTAACCGTGTTTTCGGATACTATATCGAGGTCACAAATTCCTATAAGAGTCAGGTTCCGGATGACTATATAAGAAAGCAGACACTTACAAATGCCGAGAGATATATAACCCCAAAGCTGAAGGAAATTGAGAACACAATCTTAGGTGCATCAGAAAGACTTGTCGCGCTTGAAATACAGCTTTTTAATGAGCTTTGTGACAAGCTTGCAGGAGAGCTTGAAAGAATGAAGCGCGCGGCGCGCACGATTGCTGTAACCGATGTTTTGTGTTCACTTGCTGAGGTCGCTCATAAAAACAATTATTGTATGCCGGATGTTGTATCCGGTGATGTTATAGATATCAAGGACGGCAGACACCCTGTTGTAGAAAAACTTTCAAAGGATATTATATTTGTTCCGAATGACAGCTATTTAAACGGTAATGATGATCGTCTGCTTATTATTACCGGGCCTAATATGGCAGGTAAATCGACTTACATGCGTCAGACGGCTGTAATTACGCTTATGGCGCAGGTGGGAAGTTTTGTTCCGGCATCATCTGCGCGTATCGGGGTTGTTGACAGAATTTTTACGCGTGTTGGAGCAAGTGATGATATTGCGTCAGGACAGAGTACGTTTATGCTTGAAATGACTGAGGTAAGCAATATTCTGAAAAATGCGACAAAGAATTCGCTTATAATCCTTGATGAAATAGGACGAGGCACAAGCACCTATGATGGTCTATCGATAGCGTGGGCAGTTGCTGAATATATTCACAGCAAGCGCAAAATCGGCGCAAAGACTATGTTTGCGACGCATTATCATGAAATGACAGAGCTGGAGGATAATCTTGAGGGAGTTAAGAATTATCGCATAGCCGTTAATAAGCGCGGTGATGAGATAACCTTCCTGCGCCGTATTGTACGCGGCGGAGCTGATGAAAGCTACGGTATTGAGGTTGCCGCTCTTGCCGGTGTGCCGAATGAGGTTATCAAGCGCGCAAAGGCTATTTTAAATGGAATAGTTGAGGGAGAAACAGACAAGCTCTATAAGAAGCCGAAAAAGGCGGAAGCGCACGGAAGCGCACAGATGGAATTTGGCGACATGGCAGGCAGGGAAATCATTGAAGAGCTTAAGAATATGGATGTTACGACAATGACGGCAATTGATACAATGAACAAATTGTATCAGTTATCATTAAAAGCCAAGGAGTTATAAATGGGATTGATTCACGTTTTAGATACTGAGGTTTCAAATAAGATAGCTGCCGGAGAGGTAGTTGAGAAACCGCTTAGTATCGTTAAAGAGCTTATTGAAAACAGCATAGACGCCGGCGCATCCGTAATAACTGTGGAAGTTCGCGACGGCGGAATTAAATACATACGCGTGACGGATAACGGTTCGGGAATGAGCAGCGAGGATGCAAAAATATGCTTTTTGCGCCATGCAACAAGTAAGATACAGACAGGCGCTGATCTTGATGCCATTTACACTCTAGGATTCCGCGGCGAGGCTTTATCAAGCATAGGAGCAGTTGCGAAGGTGCGCCTGTATACAAAGCGAAGATGTGATGATACGGGAATATGCGTAACATGTGAGGGCGGAGAAATTCTTTCGTCAGCAGATTCCGGAGCGCCTAACGGAACGGTTATGGAGGTTTCAGATCTGTTCTATAATACTCCCGCAAGACTTAAATTTTTGAAAAAACCCGCAACAGAGGCAGGGTATATTGCAGATATTGTAGGCAGATATGTGTTTGCGCATCCTGAAATTTCCTTTAAGCTTATCCGCGATAATAAAGAGGTCATATTCTCGTCGGGCGATAATAAGCTGATAAACGCGATTTATGCCGTTTACGGCAGAGATTATGCAAAAAATATGATCGATGTTGATTACGAATACAATGGTATCAGAGTGAGCGGTGTGATAGGAAAGGGCACTCTTTCAAGAGCAAACCGCAATTATGAGAATTTTTTTGTTAATAAGCGATATATTAAGAGTGCAATAATGATAAGAGCTCTTGAGGAAGCATATAAAAATCAGATTATGATTTCAAAGTTTCCTACGGCGATATTAAATATAGAAATAGACGCAAAGCTGATTGATATAAATGTACACCCCACAAAGCAGGAATGTAAGTTTTCAAACGAAAATGATATTTATCAGGCTGTGTATCATGCCGCAAAATCAGCACTTTATAGAGTGCCGAACGTGCCGGAGGTTGAACATACCGTGTCGAAGGCGAAGCCTTCAAACTTCACTGCAGAAAAAGGAGAGCAGCGTTCGTTTGAGGATATTTTCCGTGACAGATTAAAGAGAAGCACTACTCCGTCAGATAACTTCAAATTCAAGACGGAGAGACGAGAGGTACCGCTTGATTTTACTGCGGAAGAAAATCAAGAGTCGAAGACGCCTGTTATTAAGCGTGATCATGCCGATGCAGTTCCGGCGCTCAGAGATATGCCGGAAAGAAAAGATGAAGCTGCGGCAACACCAGAAAGTACAGTGAAGGCAGCCGAGGCTGAAGCGAAACCGGAAGAGCAGGGATATCCGGAAATTCCGGCACCAACCTCGAATGAGGATCCGTTTGCAATGCTTGATTATGCAATTCTGAACTCGAAAAGCATAGATAAGAGGCTGAGAGTAAGAGATCCCGAGTCTGAAACACATCGTGAAAAAGTGCACGTGCCTGATTTAAACGAATTTCTTGACAATGTAAACCGCAAATTTGCCCAAAAGGCAGAGAAAGAGAGGAATTTATTCTGTGACGGATATTTTCGGGTTATAGGTCAGCTTTTTGAAACGTATATACTTGTTGAAAAAGATGACAGACTGCTCATGATAGATCAGCATGCCGCACACGAGCGGCTTAACTATGAAGCTTTGAAGCGCGAAATGCAGGAAACCGGTATTGTTTCGCAGATGATGCTCGAGCCTGTGGAGATCAAGCTTACAGGTGCAGAGTTTGCTGCATACAGCGACCATGAAAAGCTGTTCAGTGAGCTTGGATTTGAAATTACATCGGACGGAGAGGATATGGTTTCAATCAGCGCCGTACCGGGAGATGTTTCATGGAGTGATACAGAACCGTTATTTTTGGAACTGCTTACACGGATAGAGCATATGACCAATAATATTATTACAGCTGCGAAGGAACGGCTGCTATATACAATAGCGTGCAAGGCGGCAATCAAGGCGAACATGGAAATAGGTGAGAAGGAAATGGAATCACTTGTAAAGCGTGTGTTTGCCCTTGAAAATATTAATACTTGTCCGCATGGCAGACCTATAGTTATTTCAATGACGAAAAAAGAGATAGAGAAGAGTTTTAAAAGAATAGTATGAATAAGCAGCTATTAATAGTGGTCGCGGGACCAACGGCATCGGGGAAGACGAGACTTGCGATAGATATTGCAAAGGCATTTGACGGAGAAATCGTTTCGGCTGACAGTATGCAGATTTATAAATACATGGATATAGGTACTGCAAAACCGACCGATGAAGAAAGAGCGGAATGCCGGCATCATTTGATAGACTTTAAAGAACCGGACGAAATATTTTCAGTGGCCGATTATGCAAAGCTTGCGCATGAGGTTATTCGTGATATTTCCGAAAGAGGAAGACTGCCGGTTATATGCGGAGGAACAGGTCTGTATATAAATAGCGTTGTAGATGATGTGACCTTCGGTGATATGGATACGGATTATGCACTGCGTGAAGAGCTGAAAGACATTGCTGAAAAAGATGGCGGAGAACGGCTGCTCGATATGCTTGCAGAGTTTGACCCTGTGAGTGCAGAAAGACTTCATCCGAATAATCAGAGAAGAATAATACGCGCAATTGAATTTTATAAATCAACCGGTGTTCCGATTTCCGAGCATCAGGAAATGACAAAACAGACAGAGAGTCGGTATGAACCGATTATGTTTGCTATAGATCATCCGCGTGAAGTCCTTTATGAGCGCATTAATCTGCGTGTAGATTTTATGATTAAAGACGGTTTACTGGAGGAAGTAAAAAAAATCATGGATATGGGCTATACAAAGGAGCTTAATTCCATGAAGGGTATAGGCTATAAGGAAATTATGGATTATTATAACGGCGAGTGCACGCTTCACGAAGCGATTGAAGCCGTAAAGCAAGGCTCGCGGCGATATGCCAAGAGGCAGTTGACATGGTTCAGACGCGACAAGCGGATAATTATGCTTGAACCGCACAGCGCCGCAGAAACAGCAATAGAAATAATAAAGCGCTCGCTGTACCCATAGCGAGCGCTCACCCTTTTATCCCGAAGGATCTACCTTGTTGTATAATTTGATTATACAACAAAAAAACTGCTTTTTCAACAATTTTTGTGTAAAGTAATCAAATTGTTAGTTTTATTATATCAATGTAACATTAATGTAATTTAATGTCCCTATATTAGTCCGAGAGAAACACATAGGCAAGGGCAAGGAGCAGAAACTTATCATCACAATCATTCATCAGAAGCAGAATAATAACAATCAGAAGAATCATATCATCTGACTGTAATTTATCAAGAATAGAGGTTATGCCGTTCTGTTTTTTTTGCGGTTCTAGCGCCGGAGACGCCGGTTTTGCAACCGGTATCTGTTTTGCTGGTTCTTTTGGCGTATCTGTGCGGACGGGCTGCGGCATATTGTTATAGCTATATGATTTGTACATTACGATAAAATACCTCCTTTAAACAGCTGTGAGAGGCGCGCAATATTCAGCATTTTAAGAGCGCTGTCGATCGATCCCTGACGACTGCTGCGCATATAGGGCTTTAGGGACAGCAAAAGATTTGCTCTGTTATCATCTCCGGCAGAAGTAAGCTGGCTGAGAAGCCCCTGTGCCTGCAAGAGCAGTTCCGGTGAAACGGCAGGAGAGGAGGGAGCAGAATGCATATTCTCTATACTTGTAGGCGGATCGCTTCCGCTGTCATCTGTTTTATTTAAAGCATTCATTATTGTATTTATTTTTTCGTCGGCATTATCACCCAACAGCCCTTTCAGAGTATCCATCATATCTGCCATTTTAAACCACTCCTGTCTTACTTGAATTATTTAAACATTTGTTTTATATCATCTGCGGAAAGTCTTGAAAGCTTTTCTTTTACGTCATTTGGGTTAAGACTCTGAAGCTTTTTGATTATATTTTTCTTGTCTGTTGCATTAAGTTTTGGAGCTGCCTTGCTGCCTTGAACAGATGATAGAAAATCATTGATCTGTTTTATCTGGTTTGAGCTGAAGCTTGAGAGTACTTCGTTTATATCCATATATATCAATCCCTTTCGATAAAATGCTTTTATTTAATTATATGCCGATTTGTGTGAGTTTGTGAATATATTAATTAAATTAGTACAAATACGCAGAAAACCCACGAGGCCTGATGCCTTGCGGGTTTTCCTTGTTTGTTATATAAGTAAGTAAGGAAACTACGTTAGCTTGGTTAGGGCTAACGTATGATGATTGATTATGGAATAAACATCATATATTCCATTTCCTATTATACAACAGTTTTCATAAAAAATCAATAGTATTTTTTAAAAAAATTATGAAATTATAATAATACTATGTTTCCTTGGTTTACTTAATATAGAGTCCACTGATTATACAAGATAAAGAAGCTCTGTGTATGTCGGGAACGGCCAGTAGTCTTTAGCTACGATCGTTTCAAGCGCATCAGCCGTTTCTCTTAATGATTCCATTGCCGGTATAACCTTTTCTTTATAGTACATACCTGTTTCAAATGCATCAAGTTCAGGAACTGCTGTAGCGTCAGTAAGAGCATCTATCTTTGTCATAAGCTCCTCTGTAAGTGATGTAAGCTTGCGAGCCTTTTCAAGCTCCTTCGGAGCATCAAGACCGAGTGCTTTCTTTGAAGCAAGATCGTCAGTTACAAACTTTGTGTACTTGAGACATGCCGGAAGGATCTCTTGCTGAGCCATTTCGAGCATTGTGAGCATCTCAAAATGGAGTGTGTTGTTATAGTCCTCCATCATGATCTCAGCTCTTGTTTCAACCTCAACCTTTGTAAATACCTCCTGCTTGGTGAAGAGGTCGATTGATTTCTGGCTCTTGAAGTGCGGCATAGCATCCGGCGTTGTTTTGAGGTTCGGAAGCCCTCTTTTTTCTGCTTCGACAACCCATTCATCACTGTAACCGTTGCCGTTGAATATTATTCTGTCATGATCTTTGAATATCTGTATTGCAAGCTCAAGCGCATCCTTGTGGAGATTATCCGAACCTTCAAGCTTATCGGCAATCTCTGTAAGGGTTTCCGCAACAATTGTGTTAAGAACTATGTTAATACCGCCGATCGACTGTCTTGAGCCAGGCGCACGGAATTCAAAACGGTTGCCTGTGAATGCGAACGGTGACGTTCTGTTTCTGTCAGTTGTATCCTTATGTATATCCGGAAGTGATTCAACGCCTGTTTCGATAAGCTTACCTTCATCATACTTTACGCCGTGACCTGACTTAAGCTGTTCAACAACTGCTGCGAGCTGGTCGCCAAGGTAAATTGAGATGATAGCCGGCGGCGCTTCGTTTGCTCCGAGTCTGTGGTCATTTCCTGCGGTTGCAACAGATACTCTTAATATATCCGCATAATCATCAACAGCCTTGATAACAGCCGCGAGGAATACGAGGAATTGTACATTGTGTTCCGGTTGTTTGCCCGGCTTTAAGAGCAACTCACCGCCTGATGTACCGATTGACCAGTTGTTGTGCTTACCCGAACCGTTAATTCCCTCATACGGTTTTTCGTGAAGCAGGCAGTATAGACCGTGATGATCTGCTACCTTCTTAAGAACCTCCATTGTGAGCTGGTTGTGGTCGTTAGAAATATTTGTCGTCGAGAAAATCGGCGCTATTTCGTGCTGAGCAGGTGCAACCTCATTATGCTTTGTTTTAGCCAGTACGCCCAGCTTCCAAAGCTCTTCGTCAACCTCCTTCATGAAGGCAGCAACTCTTTCTTTGATCTGACCGAAGTAATGATCGTCCATTTCCTGACCCTTAGCCGGCTTGTTTCCGAAAAGTGTTCTGCCTGTTAAAAGCAGGTCCTTTCTCTTGTTTCTGAGATCCTTATCAACGAGGAAATACTCCTGCTCCGGTCCGACATATGAAACAACTCTATGCGGAAATTTACCAAAGAGCGCAAGAACTCTCTTTGCAGCCTTATCGATTGCAGCCTCTGAACGGAGAAGCGGTGTTTTCTTATCAAGAACCTCTCCTGTATATGAAACGAAGGATGTAGGGATATATAACGAATGATCTTTTATGAATGCAAACGATGTCGGATCCCATGCGGTATAGCCGCGAGCTTCAAAGGTCGCTCTCAGTCCGCCGGAGGGGAATGAGGACGCGTCCGGTTCACCCATAACAAGCTCCTTGCCTGAAAATTCCATTATAACAGTCTTATCTTCTGTCGGCTGAATGAATGAATCATGCTTTTCAGCTGTAAGACCTGTCATCGGTTGGAACCAGTGTGTGTAATGTGTACAGCCTTTTTCGATTGCCCAGTCCTTCATTGCATTTGCAACAACCTCAGCTACCTCAATATCGAGTCTTGTGCCCTGGCTGATTGTTTTAACGAGTGACTTATAAATATCCTTTGGTAAACGGGCCTTCATTGTGGGAAGATTAAACACGTTTTCGCCAAAGATTTTTGATACATCTCCGTTTTCCATCATAATTAAAATACCTCCTGATATAAATTTTGGCAATATGTATCCAGATAATCTGCAGAACATATATGCCATATTGCGGATTTATTGAAAAAGGGTGTTTTATATTTCTGATCAATATAAAACACCCTCGTCTTATCCGTAATTCATTTTAATTTATGAATTAATTATACCACTTTTCCGTCGAAAGTCAATATACAAAATGTTAGAATAAGATATCACGTGTCAGAATTTCTTTATGCAAATTAACACAACAGCCATGCAATCACGGCATGGCTGTCGATGTTTAATTTTCTCTTTTACTAATTATTCCTCTGTTTCGCTGTACTTCTGTGAAAGCTCTTCAATTTCACCGTTTTCTTTCATCTCTTTGAGTGTTTCGTTGATGAGATCAAGCAGCTCCTTGTTGCCTTTTCTTACTGCGATAGCGTATTCTTCCTCTGCAAATGCTTCCGGATCCTCTATGACCTTAAGTCCATTCTTTTCAGCAAGCGCTTTGCCTGTGTATGAATCAACAACCACAGCGTCAAGCTTACCGTTCTTCACGTCCTGAACGATATCAAGAGCTCTTGATGCTCTTCTGATATTCTTGTCGTCAATTTTAAGGTCTTTTGTTATGATTGAATCTGCTGTGTAGCCAAGAACCACGCCTACTTTTTTATTGTTCTTTAAATCCTCAGCGCTTTTGATTGAATCATCATTCGGCGCAACGATGATTACCTGTTCAGCTACATAATATGTATCTGAGAAATCAACCGATTCTCTTCTCTCGTCGTCAGCTGTCATACCCGCAACCGCCATATCTACCTTCTTTGTGCTTACAGCGGCTATGAGACCATCAAACTGCATATCTGTTATTTTAAGCTCCTTACCCGCTTTATCTGCAATCTTCTTTGCGATCTCAACGTCAATTCCGGCAAACTTATCTACAACACCACTATTTGATACAAATTCGAACGGCGGGAACTCTGCATTGGTTCCCATTATAAGCGTATCAGAGTTTATGGTTCCTCCGTTTTCCGCAATCTGTGAATCTGATTTTCCACATCCTGCCAAAGCTCCTGCGCACAATGCTGCGGCTGCAGCAAGTGATATAAGCCTAAAAATTTTGTTCATAATAATTACCTCCTGTTTTTTGTTTATTAATAAACCGCATGGATGCGGTTATATACTTTAGAATACTTTAGAGAATTTTGCTTAAGAATGACTTGGTTCTGTCATTTTTCGGATTCTCAAATACCTCTATCGGAGCACCCTGCTCGATGATATTTCCGTCGTCCATAAACCATACACGGTCTGCCACTTCGCGGGCAAAGCCCATCTCGTGTGTAACGACAACCATTGTCATACCCGCGTTAGCAAGCTCCTTCATAACCTCAAGAACTTCACCGACCATTTCAGGATCGAGAGCCGATGTAGGCTCGTCAAAGAGCATGATTTTCGGATCCATTGCCAGCGCTCTTACGATTGCTATTCTCTGTTTTTGTCCGCCTGATAGCTGAACAGGGTATGCGTCCGCTTTATCCTCAAGTCCTACTCTTTTTAAAAGCTCAAGAGCTTTTTCTTTTGCCTGTTCTTTAGGCATCTTTTTAACCTTTATGGGGGCAAGCGTTATGTTGTCCATAATGCTGAGATGAGGGAACAGATTGAAGTGCTGGAACACCATACCAAGATTTTCTCTTGCTTTGTTTATGTTTACGCTGCGATCTGTTATTTCAGTACCGTCAACGATAATGCTTCCGCTTGTAGGAACCTCAAGAAGATTGATACAGCGCAGCAGTGTTGATTTTCCGCTTCCGGACGGACCGATAAGAACGACCTTTTCTCCGGCTTTGACATTTTCTGTTATACCCTTAAGAATATGTAATTTGCCAAAGCTTTTATGTAAGTCTTTAATCTGAATCATTTGTGCCGCCTCCTTATCTGATATCGGACTTTCTCAGCTGCATTTCTATTACATTAAGTCCGATTGAAAGAATTTTGATGACTACATAATATATAGCAGCAGCACCGAGCAGAGGATAAAGGTAATCGAATGTGAGTGACTGTACTCTCTGCGCTGCGCCGAGGAGATCAATCTTCTCTATCATACCAATTACAGCAGTTTCCTTGATGAGAACGATAAACTCGTTTGCAAGAGCGGGAAGTATGTTCTTAAGTGTCTGCGGCATGATGATATTTATCATGGTCTGAGAGCTTGTAAGACCGAGAGAGCGTCCGGCCTCAGTCTGACCCTTGTCGATTGAAAGTATTCCGCCGCGAACGATTTCGGCTATGTATGCGCCGCTGTTGATGGCAAATCCCAGCGCACCTACAATCCACGGTGCAAGATCAACGCTTTGAAATATTATATAGTAGATAATAAGGATCTGCACCATTGTAGGCGTGCCTCTTATCACATCAACGTAAAGGCTTGCAAGCCATTTAAACGGCTTGAATTTTGAAAGCTTACCCAATGCGGCAAGAACACCTATAATAAGACCGAGAAGTACCGCCGCAAGTGAAATGAGCAGTGTATAACCGAGACCTGACAAGAACCACTCCCATCTGTTCTCATATATAAAGGTTTTATACAGACCGTTCATTACAGGCTGCAAAAAATGCAATTGAACCACTCCTTTTGTGATTTTTTTGTTGATATTATTAATTATAACATAGCATTCAAATATTTTCAATAGTATTTTGGATAAAAATTCATTTTATGCAGAGATTATGTATTATTCGACAGTATATAAGTTTTTTAACTGTTTCTTGCTTGACAATATAAAAATCTTATGTTATCATAAAAGTACCAGTATAGGATACGGATATGATACGGAGGTGAAAACATGAAATTTATGGACGAATTTAAAGAGTTCGTAGCAAGAGGAAATGTTGTTGATATGGCTGTTGGTATCGTTGTGGGCGGTGCTTTCACGTCTATTGTTACATCACTTGTTGATGACATAATAACACCTGCTCTTGCACTTCTCGGAAAGCTTTTCAGAAGCGGCGCTGCTGCGGCGGGCGCAGCCGAGGAAACCGATAAGCTGATGGATATGCAGAATTGGATGATACCGGGAACAGCGATTAAGATCGGTTCATTCATTCAGTCAATCATAAGCTTTTTGATTCTCGCATTTGTTATTTTCTGCATGGTTAAGGGAATTAACGCAATGAGAGCTAAGATGGATAAGAAGCAGGAAGAAGAGGCGGCTCCGGCTGAAGCTCCGGCAGATATCAAGCTTCTGGAGGAAATCAGAGACGCGCTTGTCAAAAAGAATTGATTTTATTGGTACATAGAAACCAAAAATCCGCAGGAGCTGCTCCTGCGGATTTTAAACTATTAATCAGCTTTTGCCATATCCTTATGGAACGATGCGCAGTCAAATTCATGCTCAAGCTCGCCGAGACCGAGATCAATGCCTGTTCTCTTACTGTAGTCTTTGAGCGCTGCGTGTATTGCCTGCTCAGCAAGAACCGAGCAGTGCACCTTTGCCGGCGGCAGCCCGTCAAGAGCTTCCATAACAGCCTTATTTGTAAGATCTAATGCTTCCTGTATCGTCTTGCCCTTAACAAGCTCCGTTGCCATTGAGCTTGTAGCAATCGCCGCGCCGCAGCCGAAGGTCTTGAACTTTACATCCTCGATGATGCCGTTCTCAATCTTCATATAAATCTTCATTATATCTCCGCATACTGCGTTGCCGACTTCGCCTACTGCGTTTGCGTCCTCAAGCTTACCGACGTTGCGCGGATTTTCAAAATGATCCATTACCTTTTCACTGTACATTATCGTATTCCTCCTTTATAAATTCTTTGTGAAGGATTCAAGCTTACCTTCTTCAAATTCCTCATACATTGGTGACATAGCTCGCAGTCGATCTATGATCTGCGGCATTTTTTCAAGTACATAATCTATTTCTTCATCTGTTGTATCCTCGCCGACGCTGAAACGGATCGAGCCGTGCGCAATTTCGTGCGGAACGCCGATCGCCATGAGCACATGAGAAGGATCAAGTGAACCTGACGCGCAGGCGCTTCCGCTTGACGCGCATATATCCGCCATATTTAAACGCATAAGAATACTTTCGCCCTCAACAAACTCATATGAAATATTTACGTTGTTGCAAAGTCTCCGCTCATCATCGGGACCGTTGAGCTTAACGTAATCAATTCGTTCTAAAAGCCCATTCATGAGCTTATCGCGCATTTTTTTCATGTGCGCCATATTGCTGTCAAGATTCTTAACCGCAATTTCAAGTCCCTTTGCAAGACCTGCAATTCCGGCAAGATTCTCTGTTGCGGCGCGCTTGCCGCGCTCTTGACCGCCGCCGTGAATAAGATTTTCTATTCTCACGCCGTTTCTTATATAAAGCATACCCACGCCTTTAGGCCCGTGGAATTTGTGAGCCGAAAGTGAGAGCATGTCCACGCCAAGCTCCTGCACATTGATCGGCATATGTCCTATGGCCTGTACCGCGTCTGTATGGAAAATAACCTTGTGATTCTTTGCGACCTCTGCAATTTCCTTAATAGGCTCAATTGTACCTATTTCATTGTTAGCTGTCATGATTGTGATAAGGATCGTATTATCCTTTATTGCGGCTTCTACCTGCTCGGGTGTCACAAAACCGTCCTTGTCAACATCGAGATAGGTCACCTCAAACCCATTCTTTTCAAGAAATTCACATGCTCCTAAAACAGCATGATGCTCAATCTTTGTTGTGATTATGTGATTACCCTTGCGCTTGTGAGCAAATGCAATGCCTTTTATTGCCCAGTTGTCAGCCTCACATCCTGACGCTGTGAAATAAATCTCATTGGAGCGAGCGGCACCTATGCTTTTGGCAACGCTTTCGCGAAGCTCTGCTAAAGCAGTTTCCGCCTTCTGACCTACACTGTAGAATACTGACGAGGCATTGCCCCATATATCTGTAAGATACGGCATCATAGCGTCTACAACCTCAGGTGAAATGCTGGTTGTCGCATTATTATCTAAATATACCGTTTTCATCTGTATTCATCCCTTTCTGTTTGAAGAACATATGAACGATCATTCATATGTTGCATATAATATTGTACTCCAAAATATAGCTGTTGTCAATAGTTTTCTTTAAAAAACTTTCCAAATATATAGTTCGTAAAAACTTGAAATTTATTCGCTTTTATGGTACAATATAATAATATAGTAGGAAAAAAGAAAGAAGGTAACATAAGTGCTTATAGATTTTCATGTACACGTATTTCCGGAGAAAATAGCAAAGCAGACTTTTGAGGTTCTGGAGAATAATATCCGCCGCGCATATAAGCTAGAGCCGGAGCGCTGCTTCAGCGGAACTGTGGACGGACTAAAGGAGCTGATGGCAAAAACAGGTGTTGATTTAAGTGTTATTATGCCGATCGCAACGAAGCCGACTCAGTATAAATCGATAAATAAATACGCAGAGGAAATAACAGACGGAAAAAGCATAATTTCATTCGCGTCAGTTCATCCGTATCAGGATAATGTGGAGGAGACGCTCTGTGATATTGTATCATCGCGATTCAAGGGGATAAAGCTTCATCCTGATTATCAGTCGGTATATGCTGATGATGAGAAATTTATCGCACTTGTAAAAAGCGCAACGGAAAAAGGCTTGTATGTAACGACGCATGCCGGACAGGACGTTGGTGTTATACCGCCATACAGGTCCACGGCAGTTCATCTCAGAGCTATGCTTAAAAATGTAGACAGTTCGCGTGTTATCCTTGCTCATATGGGCGCGTTTGACGAATGGGATGAGGCGGAACGGCTTGCAAAGGATTTTGATGCATATTTTGATATTTCGGTGGTGAGCAGCTTTATAGATAAGGATCAATACCGCAGAATAATAGATAAACGAGGCGTGGAAAAGATTCTTTTCGGTTCGGATGCTCCGTGGGAAAATCCGGCTGATACGTTGAAATTTTTAAAAGCATCAGGTATTTCTGATGAGGAATTTGAGCTTATAACTCACAAAAATGCAGAAAAAATACTTTTTTCGTAAAAAAACACTTGACAAACGATCACACTTAGTGTATAATATCATTTGTTGTCAGGCAAAAGCTTGAAATGGCGGTATAGCTCAGTTGGCTAGAGCATACGGTTCATACCCGTAGTGTCACTAGTTCGAATCTAGTTACCGCTACCATAAATCTGCATCGTTACGGTGCAGATTTTTTGCTCCTATAGTTAAGTGGATATAACAAGCCCCTCCTAAGGGCTAGTCGCCAGTTCGACTCTGGCTGGGAGTACCATATGCGGTGATAACCGAACGATTATCGGTTGTCACCGCATTTTTGTTTTTTTCCAAAAGAATTCAAAAAAATTTACAAATTATTAAAAACCCCTTGACTATTTCATGGTAAAATGCTATAATTTATATTAAAGTTTTATGTTTTGTTTGTGCATTTTGTGCTATACAAATAAAATATCATATGAATCTTAAATGAAGGAGGAGAATTTATGAAGATTCAACCCAAAAACGGTGTTGGCGTCTCAAAGGACACCAAGCCTAAAAAAACCGGAACATTGTTCTATCTTAAAAGAGACTGGCAGCTTTATGCGCTTGTGGCAATACCGCTATTGTTTATAATCGTGTTTAAGTTCTTACCGCTGCTCGGTCTTTCAATCGCGTTTCTTGATTACAATCCTATTCTTGGCTTCTCGGATTCGAAGTTTATAGGATTTGATGTATTCAAGGAAATATTTACATCGCGTGAATTTGGTCATGCATTAAGAAATACTCTTGTGCTTAATATACTGGACCTTATCTGCGGTTTCCCAATGCCGATCATACTTGCTATTTTCTTGAATGAAATCAAGTGTACATGGTATAAGAAGCTCACGCAAACATTGCTTTATCTGCCGCACTTCCTTTCATGGGTTATCATAGCAGGTATCGCATATCAGCTCTTTTCACCTTCAACAGGTATCGTAAACGTAATGATGGGTACAAAGATTCCGTTCCTTACAGAGAAGTGGCACTGGGGAGCAATGTACATACTTCTTGCCGTATGGCAGAGCATGGGTTGGGGTACTATCATATATCTTGCTGCTATAACAGGTATAAACGGCGACCTCTATGAGGCGGCTTCAATAGACGGCGCAGGCCGTTGGGGAAAGATCTGGCACGTAACGCTTCCGGGTATCAAGCCTACAATCGTAGTTATGCTTATCATGGCTCTTGGAAGACTTATGGGCTCAAACTTTGAAAGAGTTAAGGTATTATCAAATACATCAGTTACGGATTTCTCAGAGGTTATTGCAACCTATGTTTACCGTGTAGGTCTTGAGTCTAACCGATTCAATATTTCAACAGCTGTCGGCTTGTTCCAGTCAGTCGTAGGTCTTATACTTGTACTCGGTTCAGACAGAATTTCAAAGGCTCTCGGCGAGAGCGGATTGGTATAAGGAGGTGCAGTAATCATGGCAAAAGATGCTTTAGACGTTCAGATGAAAATAAAGAAGAGTCCCGGAGATATCATAGCCGATGTTCTTATATACATACTTATCGGAGCATTATCATTTATATGTATTCTCCCATTCTTCCATGTAATATCAACTTCAATCAGTACAAATACCGCAGTTGCGGCAAATAAGGTATGGTTCCTGCCGATATTATCAGGAAATGGTGCCGGAGTAAATATCGATGCATACAAGTCGGTTATTGCTGACTCATCAATAAGATGGTCATTTATATATACTGTAATAATTACAGTATTGTTCACACTGCTCGGTTTGTTCCTTACAATATGTGCGGCATATGCACTTTCAAGAGACAGAATGAAGGGTAGAAAGACAATCAATACATTGTTCATTATCACAATGTATTTCGGTGCAGGTCTTATTCCTGAGTACTTATTGCTCGATAGCTTAGATCTGTTGGATACAACAGCGGCTCTCGTATGCCCGCTTGCGATTTCGGCATATAACATGATCATTTTAAGAACTGCGATGGCAGCAATTCCAAAGTCGCTTGAAGAAGCGGCATCACTTGATGGTTGTGACGATTTCAGAATTCTGGTTCAGGTAATGCTTCCGCTTGTTATTCCGACGCTTGCAACGCTTGCATTGTTCTATGCGGTTGGTCGTTGGAACTCATATTCAGATGCTATGTACTATATTCAGAATGATAAGCTGAAGCCGCTCCAGTATAAGCTTTATCAGCTTGTTGCTGCTGCTGCGGATAGTGCCGCTCTTGAAGCGGATGCGGGCTCAACAACTCAGAATGCCGAGGTTGTTAAGTCAGCAACAATCATGTGTGCAACTATTCCGATCATCATTGTGTATCCGTTCATCCAGAAGTACTTCGTATCAGGTGTTATGATCGGTGCCGTTAAGGAATAATACAGGGAGGAGTAGCAATTATGAAATTCAGAAAGATAATATCATCAGTTGTCGCAGTATCATCAGTTGCGGCAGCGGCAGCAGGTCTTGCAGGCTGTTCATTGGGCGGCAACCGCGCACCGGCAAAAATTGATGTCGAAGCTCTTTTAAGTGTTGACGATCCTGAGAACTTCAAGTATGATGAACCAGTAACGATAAGAATACCTGTTTATGACAGAGGTCAGTCAGGTCTTCCGCCGGTAACGGATAACTACTGGACACGTCTTGCTCAGAAGGAAATGAAGAAGCTGCATAATATTAACCTTGAGTATATCTCAATCCCGAGAAACGGTGAGGTAACAAAGTTCAACCAGCTTATGGCAGGTAAGGTATCAAGACAGCCGGATATATTATTCCATTATGACTATCCACAGGTAATTACATATGCAAAGCAGGGCGCTTTCCAGACAATCGACGAAAGACTTATAGCAGCCTATGCGCCTGATTACTATGCGGCTACACGTGAACTTGATGAATATACATATCTGAACGGCGAGAAGAAGTTCCTCGGCGCTACAAGACCGAAGGCTTATAACTTTATAAGTGTTATAAGAAAGGATTGGATTGAACAGTGCGGCTACAAGGTTCCTGAGACTGCGGAAGAGGAGGCCGATTGGACTCTTACCGAGGAAGAGTATTTTGAAATGCTCCAGAAGTTCAAGGACAACAAGTGCGGCGGTGGCGACACAATTCCGCTTGGATTCTCACTTCCAAACGCAAACTTCGGCAATCACGGTTACAGAGATTATCCGCTTTCAGCTAACGACTGGGCGCTGTATTCAGATTTGTCAGTTGCTTCACTCACATGGGAGCCGACATATAAGCAGTTGAAGTATGACTGGGAGCTTAATCAGAAGGGACTTATTTCATCTGAGTGGAATATTGACCAGAGCGGTGATACATCAAAGCAGAACTTCATTTCAGGTAAGCAGGGTGTATACGGTTTCTATCTTACAAAGTCAAACGATGTACTCGGCGGTCTTACAGAACTCGTTCCGGGCGCAGAGGTAATACTTGTACCGAACGTAAAAGCAGAAGATGAAGCAACCGGCGAATATATTCTTAAGGGCGGCAGAGCAGACAACCCGTTCGGTCTGATGTCAGGTATTAATATTCATTGTAAGCATCCTGAAGCGGTTCTCATGTACTTTGAGTGGTTGCAGGATAACCTTGATCTCATGCAGTATGGTATCGAGGGTCAAAACTACAAATCACAAAAATATACAATGGACGATGGTCAGACATTTGACCTCAAGGTTATTGATGACTCATACAAGGGTGAGAGTATGTTTAACTACAACTCAAACAAGGATATGTGGTGTCTCGTAACAGAGGGCAGACAGGGTAAGACTCCGGAAGAGGATCTTGCAATCGCTATGTACACATATGCTCCTGAGGGCTATGAGCATCTTATAGAAGCAAGCTATATGAGAGCTAAGTCCGGCGATTTCAGAAACTATATCGACTTCCTGTTTGACCGTTCAATCGATTCATTGGCAGATAAGAGCGCTACACTTCTTGAGGACTTCAGACGAGCTGCTACTGATTGTATTAATGCATCGACTGAAGCTGAGTTTGATGCTCAATATAAGAAGTGGTGCGAAATCTATCTTAAGGATGGTTATGACGAAATCCTCAAGGAAAAGCAGGCGGCTTATGATGATATGAAGTCATCAGGTAAGCTTATGACAGAGTTGCCTTATGGTATTAAGCCTGATGCTGACGACACAACACGTCATATGGCTGATCCCCCGGCGGGGAAAGGTGAGGATGCCGAGAAGGACGAAAAGAAAGAAGACGCAACAGCTCCTGATACAACAAACGCAGAAGCAAAGGCATCTGAAGAGGATGAAACAACCGAATAATATCAGTAATATAACAAACGATAATTCGCGGAGCAAAGCTCCGCGAATTTTTTCATTTTTCTATTGACAAATACCCC
>JAFLUC010000020.1:0-19270 GCA_022509005.1 Oscillospiraceae bacterium
ATGAACTTTATGCGCGGCAGCGGACTGAAAGGACTTTGCGGGATACCGTATAAGAGAGGCAAAATAATCCGTCCGCTGCTTGACGTGTCAAGAAAAGAAATTGAAGAATACTGCGAAAAAAATGATATTTCATATGTTACGGATGCAACCAATCTTGAAACGGTATATACGCGGAATAAGATTAGACATATTCTGATACCGGAAATCACAAAGCAGTTTAATCCGTCGTTTACTGATACCATAACGAAAAATGCTGCTGTGATTGCGGTTGATGAGGATTTTATAGAGTCCGAGGTACTCGCGGTATATAACAGAATAGTAAAGGATAATTCGGTTGATACCGGTGAGCTGTGCCTGATTCACAAGGCTGTCGCATTGCGCGTTATACGAAAAATCACAGCTGAGCTTTG
Source organism: Oscillospiraceae bacterium (assembly GCA_022509005.1). Classification (GTDB taxonomy): domain Bacteria; phylum Bacillota; class Clostridia; order UBA1381; family UBA1381; genus Ornithomonoglobus. The sequence goes on from JAFLUC010000020.1 coordinate 411, forward strand.
CGGAAATGAGGATATCCCGTCCTCTGTAATCGAGGCCGTGTTGGAGCTTGCAAAAAAGAACAGGACAGGTACAAGATGTGATATTGCAAGAGGCGTATATGCCAGGATAGAATACGGAAAGCTTATAATAGCAGAAAATCAGCCGCCGTGTGGAGATTTCTGCTATGAGATCGTGATAGGTGAAAAAACATATATTCCCGAATTGGGATATTATGTGCTTGCCGAATTCTGTGATGACCATAAAAAGGGTAAAAGCGAGTATTTTTCAGTACCTGAAGGAAGCAAAATAGCTATAAGAAATCGTAGAAGCGGCGATAAATTTGCACCGTGGGGTATGGTGGGCACAAAAAAGCTCAAGGATTTTATGATTGATTCAAAAATACCAAAGGGTCAGCGCAGCCGTATCGGAATACTCACTATAGATAATGAAATTGCGTGGGTAATCGGATACAGGCGCAGCAGGAAATTTAGATTCAACAGAACCGGAATTAAAATTTCAATTTTATATTGAATTTAATAAGATTATGTGATAAAATAAAAAAGTTATGATATACCAGGAGGTGGTCTTTTGCTCAAATTAAGGAGAGGATTTACGATATGGCTCGTGCTTATCTTAGGGGCATATATCCTTTACTCGTTTTTTGCCAAAAGCGCGGCGGATAATGCAAGAGAGATACTATATTCGGAATTTCTGCATGAAATGCAGCTAGAAGAAGTAAATGATATTATGGTTTCCGATAAGTCTGTCGAAGGTGTGATTGGTAAAGAGAAGGTAAAAGCAAAAATACCGTCAAAGGAACTGTTTTTTGAAAATGCAAAAGATTATATAGATGATCAGGTAGGACGCGGAATGCTTAAGATTGACGTTAAGCAGCAGAAGTTCTCATGGTCGAATTCTATTGATATTATCCTGTCCGCAGTGCTGATACTGATTCTCATAGCGGTACTGTTCAAGCGCGGCGGAGGCGGCGGGTTCACAAAGAGCCGGGCAAGACTCCAGAGCGAACGAGGCGATGTGACCTTTAAGGACGTAGCGGGAGCAGAGGAGGAAAAAGCGGAGCTTGAAGAAATTGTTGATTTTCTGAAGGACCCGACGAAATATACAAAGCTCGGAGCAAAAATTCCGCGCGGCATTCTTCTTGTAGGTTCTCCGGGTAACGGAAAAACACTGCTTGCAAAGGCTATTGCGGGTGAAGCGGGAGTTCCTTTCTTCTCAATAAGCGGATCAGATTTCGTTGAACTGTATGTCGGTGTCGGAGCGTCACGAGTACGCGATATGTTCGAGCAGGCAAAGCGCACGAAACCGTGTATTGTGTTTATAGATGAAATTGACGCTGTCGGCAGAAAGCGCGGCGCGGGCATGGGCGGCGGTCATGACGAGCGTGAGCAGACGCTAAATCAGCTTCTCGTTGAAATGGACGGATTCAGTGCAAATGACGGTGTAATTATAATAGCGGCAACAAACAGACCGGATATTCTTGATAAAGCGCTTTTAAGACCGGGACGTTTTGACAGGCAGATAGTTGTTGATTATCCCGATATCAGGGGCAGAGAGGCGGTGTTGAAGGTTCATGCCGCAAAGAAACCGCTTGAAAAGGATGTTGACCTAGGAAAGATTGCAAAGACAACCACAGGGTATTCGGGAGCAGATCTTGCCAACCTTCTTAATGAATCCGCAATCATAGCGGCAAAGAAGGGGCATGAGAAGATCGCAAACAGTGATATAGAAGAAGCAAATCTCAAGATTATGATGGGAGCGGAAAAAAGATCAAGAGTGCTCTCGCCTAAGGAAAAGAAGCTTACAGCATATCACGAGGCCGGTCATGCAATTGCAGCGCGTATTGTGGATAATGACCAGTCTGTTACAACCGTGTCAATCATTCCGAGAGGCCGAGCGGGCGGATTCACAATGTATTTGCCGGAGTCAGATAACAGAATGTACATGTCACGCAAAGAAATGCTTGATCAGATAATAGTAATGCTCGGCGGCAGAGTCGCGGAGGCTGTTATGCTTGATGATATAAGCACAGGCGCGTCAAATGATATTCAGCGCGCAACCGCTTTTGCAAGAGACATGGTAGTAAAGTACGGCATGAGCGAGAATGTAGGACCTGTATCATATGATAATGGTGACGAGGTATTTCTCGGGCGCGATTACGGTCACTCAAAGAACTATTCGGAAAATACCGCAGCCGAGATTGATGAGGAGGTTCGCAGTATTATAACGAAGCAGTATAAGGCAACTGAAGAAATTTTTAAGGAGTATGCACCGCAGCTTATAAGAGTTGCAGAGCTGCTGCTCGAAAAGGAAACCATAACCGGCGAAGAGTTTGAAAACTGTTTCTTGGGTAAGAAAATCAGTGCCGGGGAATAATATACGATTATGAAAGGTGAGCAGCTCAATTGCGAGTTGTAGCATGGAAAGGAGGGGAATAAAATGGCTCAGGTAACAAAGGATACACTTATAGGCGAGGCGCTTATGATAAATATGGGTATTGCAGATATTCTTATGAAGGCAGGCATGCACTGCGTTGGATGTCCGGCATCACAGGGCGAGACAATCGAAGAAGCATGCCAGGTTCACGGCATGGAGGTTGAACCTCTTGTGAAGGAAATCAATGAATTCTTAGCAAAATAACTATAAAACAAACGGTTTGTTGAATCAGACCGTTTGTTTTTTTGCGTGAATTGCTTGACAGATGCCTGTATTATATGGTAAAATAAATATGCATTAACGTGCATAATTATAAAATTAAGGAGACAAAAAAATGAAGATTAAAAAGTTATTCGCACTTTCAGCTGCCGCAATCATGACGGTTACAGCGCTTGCAGGCTGTGGAAACAAGAAACCGGATCTTGCCTATATTCAGGATAAGGGTACAATGGTTATCGGTTACACAATCATGGAACCACTCAACTATACGGACAAGTCAGGAGAGTTCGTGGGATTTGAAACAGAATTCGCGACTGCTGTATGCGAAAAGCTCGGAGTTAAGCCGGAGTTCCAGCTTATTGACTGGGATTCAAAGGAGAGCGAGCTCAGCAGTAAGACTATCGATTGTGTATGGAACGGTCTTACAATCACTGATGAAAGAAAAGCAAATATGTCAATCACAAATCCGTATCTTGATAACAGACAGGTGCTTGTTGTAAAGAAGGATAATGTTGAAAAGTACACTGCAAGTCTTGACGGTGCAAGCATAGTTGTTGAGGCTGAATCAGCAGGTGACGAGCTTGCAAAATCAGATTCACGTTTTGCCAATGCAACAGTTACAGCTGTTGACGCGCAGGCTACAGCTCTTATGGATGTCAAGGCAGGAACATCGGATGTTGCGGTTATTGACTATGTAATGGCAGTGGGATCAATTCATGAAGGTTCAGACTATGCGGATCTTGAATTTATTGATCTTGATTTTCCGGCAGAGCAGTACGGTGTTGCATTCAGAAAGGGTTCGAATGTAACAGAAGAGGTAAATAAGATTATGGACGAGATGAGAGCTGACGGTACACTTGAACAGATTGCCGAAAAGTATGATCTCATAGATATTCTTATAAAATAAATAATACATACCGGGAGCGGATAAATGGAAGTTTTGTTATCGCTTTTAGGCAGCTTCAAAACGAATCTTATAATATTTTTCGGTACAATCATTGCGGCTGTACCTTTGGGATTGCTTATAACATTCTGTTCAATGTCTAAATTCAAGCCCCTGTCATACATCTCGAAAACGTTTGTATGGATAATTCGAGGAACACCGCTTATGCTCCAGCTCTTTGTGGTGTTGTATGGACCGGGAATACTGTTTGATATTCCAATGCAAAACAGATTGCTAGCTGCCTTTATTGCATTCATTATCAACTATGCGGCATATTTCTCAGAAATATATCGCGGCGGAATTGAAAGCATTCCTAAGGGGCAATATGAAGCCGGACAGGTACTGGGGCTTACAAAGGTGCAGATATTTACACGAATTGTGCTTATGCAGGTGGTAAAGCATATTGTTCCGCCTATGGGCAATGAGATAATAACTCTTGTAAAGGATACATCGCTTGCCAGAATAATCGGCGTTGCTGAAATAATTCAGGGTGCGCAGGTTTTCACAAAGCAGGGACTTATCTGGCCGTTGTTCTCAACAGGGCTGTTCTTCCTTGCGATGTGCGGATTACTCACGCTTCTTTTCAACTGGCTTGAAAAGAAGATGAATTACTATCATGCGTAAGGAGGTGCCCTGATGGCTGTATTTACAGGAAAACAAACAGAAACGGCAGTTAAGCCGATTCTTGAAGTAAAAGGTATCTGTAAAAGCTTCGGTAAAAATGAAGTGCTCAAGGGCGTTGATTTTTCGATGAAGCAGGGCGAGATAATATCAATTCTCGGTTCCTCGGGAAGCGGAAAAACGACACTTCTGCGCTGTATAAATTTTTTCGATGCTACAAAAGGACAGGTTTTTGTTGACGGAGAATGCGTTTTTGACGCGGCAGAAGGCAGGATTCCGGAAAGTATAAGAAGAAAGCGGCAGCTTAATTTCGGCTTGGTATTTCAGTCGTTTAATCTGTTTCCGCAGTACAATGTTCTGAAAAATGTAACTCTTGCTCCGGCCTTGCTTGCAAAGGAAAGACCTGATTATAAAAAGAATAGAAAGCAGATCTTAGAAGAAATAGATAAAACTGCAAAGGAGCTTTTAGAGCGTGTGGGGCTTTCGGACAAGCTTGATAATTATCCGTGTGAGCTTTCGGGCGGACAGCAGCAGCGCGTATCAATAGCGCGGGCGCTTGCGCTTTCACCGAAGATCCTGTTCTTTGATGAACCGACTTCAGCGCTCGATCCTGAGATCACAAATGAAATTCTTAAAGTTATAAAGGATCTTGCCGAGAAGCATATGACAATGATTATTGTAACTCACGAAATCGAGTTTGCAAGGAATGTTTCAGACAGAATAATATTCATGAACGGCGGTGTTGTTCTTGAGGACGGCACGCCGGATGAGGTTATAAATAACCCGAAAAATGCGCGCACACGAGAGTTCCTCTCAAAGATGTTAGACTAAACAATCAAAAACACCGGCCGAGCCGGTGTTTTTGATTTATCCGAATATAGCCTTTGCTTTCAGTATGGCAATTGCTGTTTTGCAGTCGCGGATTTCATTATTCATAACCATTTCATAGAGTTTGTCAAGGGGTATTTTTGATACGCTTAAAAACTCGCCCGGGTCAAGATGCTGACCGGCATATTCAAGGTTTGTAGCAAGATAGATTGAAAGCTTTTCGGTACAATAACCCGGAGTAGCATAATACTCACCTAAAAACTCAAGCTTGTCGGTCTTGTATCCTGTTTCTTCACAAAGCTCGCGCATGCCGGCATCGTATGGGTCTTCACCTTTCTCAAGCTTGCCTGCCGGGATTTCAAGCATCATTTCATCTGCGGCAATTCTGTATTGAGTTACCATGAATACCTCGCGCTCAGGGGTTACAGCTATAACGCCGACTCCGCCGTGGTGCTCAACAATTTCACGATTTGCCGGTTTGCCGTCGGGAAGCTCAATATCATGAACCTTTACCTTGAAAATTTTGCCGTTAAATATATCGTCTCTTGTGCTTAATATTTTCTCTTTGCAGTCCATAATTACATTCTCCATTAAAGATTGATCGTTATATTGGTACCGTTAAGCTCGTACTTGCGATACTTAACCCCGGTCATATCAAACATTTTTCTTGCCGCGATACATGAATCCGTATCATGATATTTATCCGAAAGATAAATAACCTCTTTAATTCCGCTCTGTATAATTGCCTTTGTACATTCATTGCATGGAAAAAGCGTCGTGTAGACCTTGGCACCCTTAAGCGACGGTGCAGAACTGTTTAAAATCGCGTTCAGTTCAGCGTGGCATACATACATATACTTTGTTTCAAGCGGAGCGCCGTTTCTGCGCCAGGGCATGTGGTTATCATCACAGCCGATAGGCATGCCGTTATAGCCGAGCGAAAGTATTTTATTATCGCCGTTTACTATGCATGCGCCAACCTGTGAGTTATCGTCCTTTGAGCGCATTGCGCTCAGTATGGCTATCCCCATGAAATATTCATCCCATGATATGTAATCTGTGCGCATTTATAACCCCTCTTTTTATCAATACTTTTTTATTCCGATATCGTTTCTGTGGAATTCATCCTTCCATGAGATCTTTGAAACAGCCTTGTATGCTCGATCAATTGCTTTATCAAGATTCTCATCAACCGCGGTTACACCCAGAACTCTTCCGCCGGCATTTGTGTACTTGCCGTCAATAAGCTTTGTTCCGGCATGGAATACGGTTATCCCATCCATTGCGTTTGCATCTTCTATGCCTGAAATCTCATATCCCTTTTCATACGATACAGGATAGCCGCCTGACGCCATAACCACACAGACTGCGGCATTATCTGCCCATTCTATTTCTATCTCGTCAAGTCTTTCGTCAATAACAGCTTCCATTATTTCAACAAGATCTGTCTTTAAGCGCGGCAAAACGACCTGTGTTTCAGGATCGCCGAAACGACAGTTGTATTCGATTACCTTAACACCGTTATCAGTCATCATAAGACCAAAATAAATAACACCCTTGAACGGTCTGCCTTCCTTCTGCATAGCCGCTATGGTGGGGAGGAATATGTTTGTCATGCACTCCTCAGCTTTTGCGTCGTCATAAAGCCGTGAGGGTGAGAATGTGCCCATACCGCCCGTGTTAAGTCCTTCGTCGTTATCATATGCGCGTTTGTGGTCCTGAGCCGAAACCATAGGTTTAACTGTTTTGCCGTCTGTAAACGCGAGAACTGAAACCTCAGGACCGGTCAAAAATTCTTCAATAACCACGCGGCTGCCACTATCGCCAAACTTGCCGCCGTCTATCATGTCAATAACAGCTTCCTTGGCCTCGTCAAGATTCTGAGCGATTATAACACCTTTGCCTAGTGCCAGGCCGTCAGCCTTGATGACTGCCGGGAATGTACCTTTTTCAAGATATGCAATAGCCTCGTCACTGTTTGTGAATACTTCATATCTTGCTGTGGGAATATTGTACTTCTTCATAAGCTCTTTTGAAAAAGCTTTGCTTGCTTCGATGATAGCCGCATTTGCACGCGGACCGAATGCGCGTATACCTGCCTCTTCCATAGCGTCAACCATGCCTGCCGCAAGCGGATCATCCGGGGCGACCATGACGAGATCAATCGCGTTCTCCTTTGCAAACTTAACCATTGACTCCTTGTCCATAACGTTGATATCAACGCATTCGGCAAGCTCCGCAATACCCGCATTGCCGGGCGCACAGTAAATCTTGTCAGCCTTAGGTGACTGCGCTATTTTCCAAACAATAGTATGTTCGCGTCCGCCGCTGCCTATTACTAATATTTTCATGTTCGATGTTTCCTTTCTATAGTAAAAATCAGTCGATAGAACTCAATAAGTACTTATATAATTTTTTCAAAAACCATTGTCGCCTGAATTCTGTCTCCACCTAAAAGACCTTTACTGCCTCCGTTTGAGGTAGAAATAGTGTGCAGACGATATCCTTTGCTTGCCTGATAGTTAATAGCCTGTTCCAGTTCTGTAAGATTTCCGGAACCTGTTCCAATGAATTTTTCCTTTAAGGTAACCTGTAAAACAACATACTGCAAGTTTTGTCCCGAAGCAGTTGAATACGTTGAAGCATCATCATAGTTCATAATAAATTCCTCCAAAAATATAATTTTTAAAATATTATATAACATAATTGATCATTTTGCAATATTTTTCAAGAATTTTATTGTTTTTCTGCTATCTGAATAATAAGCGGCAGTTGTTTTAATTTCTGACATAATATTTACAAAACGGTTACGATGTGATATACTGAAAATAGAGAGGAACTACCGTGAGTGAATGGGTAGACTCAATAAGGTTATTCGTAACATCACATAAAAAACAAAGGAGCAGTAAATTGAAGTACATACATTTATCCGATCTTCATATAGGCAAGCGCGTAAATGAATATTCTATGCTTGAGGATCAGGAATACATACTTACAAAAATCATAAATATCATAGACGAAGCGAAACCGGACGGGATTTTTATTGCAGGTGATGTATATGACAAATCCGTACCGTCAGCAGAGGCGGTGCAGCTTTTCGATAGCTTCCTGACGCGCTTATCAAAGCGTAATCTGGCGGTGTTTGTCATAAGCGGAAATCATGATTCTCCGGAGCGTATCGCCTTCGGCGGACAGCTTATGAACAAGAGTGGTATATATATGTCGCCTGTTTATGACGGAAAAGTTGCCCCCGTTATAATGGAGGACGAATTTGGCAAGGTGAATGTCTATATGCTTCCGTTTATAAAACCTGCTCATGTCAGAGCTGTTTTTGGTGATGGCACCGAAATAAACTCATATACTGACGCAATACGCAAAGCGATTGACGAGCTTCATGTAAACACTTCGGAAAGAAATATTATGATTACGCATCAGTTTGTAACCGGAGCGGACAAAGCCGGATCTGAAGAACTCTCAGTCGGCGGAACGGATAATGTTGATGTTTCGGTTTTTGACTGCTTCGACTATACGGCACTTGGGCATATTCATCGGCCGCAGAACTGTAAAAGCGAAAAGGTTCGTTATTGCGGAACTCCGCTGAAATATTCCTTTTCGGAGGTAAAGGATGAAAAATCCGTTACGATTGTTGAATTGACGGACACATTGACGGTAAGAACCATTCCTCTTGTTCCGCTGCGTGATATGAAGGAAATTAAAGGTACATATAACGAAGTAATGACAAGAAGCTTTTACGAAAATACAACTTACGAAGATGATTATATGCACATTATTCTTACAGACGAGGACGATGTGCCTGACGCAATCGGAAGACTTAGGACAGTTTATCATAATCTGATGCATATTGATTATGACAACAAAAGAACACGTGCGAATACGGTTATCGGCGCGGCGGAAATTGTAAAGGACAAGCTCCCCAACGAATATTTTGCTGAATTTTACGAGAAACGAAATGGACAGCTTATGAGCGAGATACAGCGTAAATTTATTGATGAACTTATTGAGCAGATACAGGAGGAAAACAGATGAGACCGACCAAGCTAATCATATCGGCATTCGGCCCGTATGCGGGAAAAACCGAAGTCAATCTCGAAGTACTGGGAAGTAACGGACTGTATCTCATAACAGGCGATACCGGCGCCGGTAAAACTACTATTTTTGACGCTATAACCTTTGCTTTATACGGTGATCCGAGTGGTGATAACCGAGAGGCATCAATGCTGCGCTCAAAATATGCGTCTCCCGAAACTGCCACCGAGGTGGAAATGTATTTTACATACGATGACAAAAAATACTATATAAAGAGAAATCCTGAATACTATCGTCCGAGCAAGCGCGGAGATAAACATGTGAAGGAAAAAGCAAATGCGGAGCTTCATTATCTGGATGATAACGGCGATGATCTCAGACCGCCTGTGACAAAAATTAAAGATGTCAACGCTGCGGTAATAGATATAGTGAAGGTTGACCGGAATCAGTTTTCACAGATCGCCATGATTGCGCAGGGCGATTTCCGCAAATTATTGTTTGCGTCAACAGACGAGCGGAAAAAGATTTTTCAGAAGATTTTCAATACGCAGATTTATTATACCTTGCAGGAAAAATTGAAAGAGGCGTCGGGGGATCTGAAAAAAGAATATGAGGATATCTCAAAAAGCATAGCTCAGTACATAAGCGGTATTTCCTGCACTGAAGACAATGTGCTGTTTGGGCAGGTGAAAAAGGCAAAAGATAATGAAATTTCTATGGCTGATACTATGCTGCTGATAGATGAACTTCTGGAAAAGGACATTCAGGACGAGGATAAATGCCGCTTGAAAATTGAAAAGCTTGATAAAGAAATCAACGAGCTTACAAAGGAGCTTACCAAGGCTCAGACACTGCAGACAGCGAAGGATTCGCTTGAAGAGGCGAAAAAGGACTTGGCGGAATTAGCCGAAAAGAAAGAAATGCTTGCTAAGATTCTTGATGAGGAGGAACAGAAAAGGCCGCAAATAGCGGAACTCACACAGAAAATTGCCGCAATTAATGAGCATCTTGACGAGTACGATGAAAGAGACGACAAAGTAAAATCATTAGATAAACTTGCAGCTTCAATAAAGAAAGATACGAAATCTCTTAAAGAGAAAAACAGTGAATATGAAAATAAACAAAAGGAAATTGACGAGCTTGAAGCAGAGTTAAAAACTCTGGATAACATAGGAGCAAACGAGGAAAAGCTTAAAGCGGAGCAGGAAAAAATCAAAAACAGAAAAACTGAACTGGACAGACTTTCGCTTGAGATAAAAGATTGCAAAAAACTGAAAAAGAAGTTAGAAACAAAACAACAAGATTATTCGGATAAAGCAGCCAAGGCGCGTGCCTCAAGAGAGGAATATAATAATTTAAACCGTCTGTATCTGGACGGACAGGCAGGCATTATAGCTTCAACCCTTAACGACGGAGAACCATGTCCTGTATGCGGTTCCGTTTCGCATCCCAATATAGCTCGTATGCCGGCGGATGTTCCATCAAAGGATGAACTGGAGCAGAGCAAGACCGCAGCTGAGCTTGCAGAGTCAGTCGCGGCGCAGGCAAGTGAGGAAGCAGGGAAGCTAAAGGGGCAGTTCGGGGAAAAGGAACGGCAGATAGAGGAAAGCGCAAAGAAGCTTTTGGGTGTGAATGCTGATATTGCCGCAACCACGGAAATAAAGAAAAAAGAACTCAACATAAATATGGAAGAGATTGATAATAAGCTTAAAGAAATCAACAAGGCTCAGATGCGGAAACTGGATTTAGAAAAAACAATTCCGGAGAAAAAGGAAGAACTCAAAAAAGCAGAGGATGAAAGTAAATCTCTGCAGGATAGCATCACAAAAAATACGGTAGAAAGAGAGCATATATCAGCGAGCATAGATAGCCTTAATAAAAAGCTGGAATATGAAAATAAACAGCTTGCAGAAGACGCAAAGGAAAAGTACGAAAATGAAAAATCCGATATTGAAAACGCAATAAAACAAGCGCGGGAGACTTATGACGAAGTTAAAAACAGCATAACGGCGGCTAATAGTAAAAAAGAGGAGAATGAAAAATTGCTTACAGATACTGAAGAAATTGATGCTGTGGCAATAAAAAATAAACAGGATGAGTTAACATCCCAAAAGGAAGAACTCGCGAAGAAGGAAAAGGCGATACATTCACGTGTCGATGCTAATACCAATATCAAAAATAATATTACGGCGCAATCGGCAAAAATCGAAGAAGTAGAAGAAAAGTGGAGATGGGTTAAGTCGCTTTCCGATACAGCCAACGGAAAGATAGGCGATAAAAAGATAATGCTCGAAACATACATTCAACAGGCATATTTTGACCGTATTATAAACCGCGCTAATAAGCGCCTTCTGATAATGACAAACAAACAATATGATTTGGTTCGAAGTCAAGGTGCGGCCGATAAGCGCAGTCAAAGCGGATTGGATCTGGATGTTATAGATCATTACAACGGAACAACTCGAAGCGTAAAATCCTTGTCCGGAGGCGAGGCTTTTAAAGCTTCGTTGTCGCTGGCATTAGGGCTATCTGATGAAATTCAATCCTCGTCAGGAGGCATCAAGCTTGATACCATGTTTGTTGATGAAGGCTTCGGCTCGCTCGATGACGAATCTCTGGCACAGGCCATAACAGCCTTGTCTACGCTTGCGGAGGGTAATCGTCTTGTCGGAATAATTTCTCATGTGAATGAGTTGAAAGAAAAAATAGATAAACAAATTATTGTTACAAAAGGAAAAAGCGGCGGCAGCAGGGTTGTTATACAAGCAGAATAATTGAAAAACTTTCACAGTTATTGTATAACATTATTCACAATCAAACTATGTATATAGAAAATCGAACAACCGAGGGGTGATTTTGCTCCTCGGTTGTTTGATGTGCGGTAGATTAATAGAACGCTGTGCGCAAATCATCCCCGAAGGCTCTTAGCTCTTCAAGATTTGTTGCTCCGGTATAGCGGTCTAAAAGCTGCTTCTGAATAGCAGCGGGAAGCGAATCAAAGTACGCTTTTGATTTCGGATCTGCTTTTAACAGCTCGATCGTCGAATTGAATTCCATTGCCGTTCACCTCCATAATAATTATATCCAATAAGTATTATTAGGTGAAAAATAATTATTTATGCACGGATGAGCAGTCCGTTTATCAAATCTGCTTTTGCCATTTGCTTCATCTTATAATGCAGCTTTTTACCGGTTGCGTTTACGGGAATTGTAGCGACAAAACGATAAAATCTCGGACGCTTATAATTTGCTATCATATGGCTGGATTTGCAGAACTCTTCAAGCTCGTCTACGGTAAGCGACGGATCGGATTTTATGACGTATGCGGTTACTATCTCGCCGCGTACTCTGTCCGGAACCGCTGTTACAATACAGTCTGAAACCTTGGGATGAGTATTCAGAGCTTCTTCAACCTGGGTCGGGTAAATGTTCTCGCCGCCGGAAATTATCATATCGTCCTTTCTGCCGACGATACTTATAAAATGGTTCTTATCCCATGTTCCGAGATCGTTTGTGTAAAGATAGCCATTACAGAATTTACGCTCTGTTTCGCCCTCGTTGTTATAATAGAAGTATGCCGATTTTGCATGAGATTTTATTATAACCTCACCTACCTCTGTTCCGTCATTTGCCGCAAGCTCGTCAGGCTCTGCGCGTCTGTCATCAAACACCTTAACCACTCGTACATCATCATCAGTGCATGATGAGCCTGCCGATCCTGCCATTGAAGGGAGATCGTACGGGCGAAGGAATGTGTTCCAGAAGGATTCGGTTGTACCGTAGCCGTTAAAGATATTCGGTGTGAGAACCTTCTGATATCGGATGCACGCTGCGCGCTCAAGCGGAGCCCCCATTGTTACAATACCACAGAGCGAGCTGAGATCAAAGCCGTTGCTTTCCTGAGCTTCAAGAAGAAGCGCGAGTACGTTTGGAACACCGATAACGAAGGTGAGCTTGTAATCCTCGATATAGCGAAGTGCTGTTGTTGGATTGAATTTTCTCATGATTGTAACTGATCCGCCGGCGTAAAGAGTAGGCGTCAGTCCGCCGGAATGAAGTCCGCCGCGGTGGAACCACGGAGTTGTGTTCATGGACTTGTCATTTGATGAGAATGGGAAGTGAATCATAACATCATGCGCGCTCAGTACCTCATTAATGCTGGTTATGCATACGCCCTTAGGTTTACCTGTTGTGCCGGAGGTGTAGAGCCTTGCGGTTTCGTCATAAATGGACAGATGCCACGGAAGCTTTGGATTTGATTCGGAATGGAATTTTACAAATTCGGAATAAAGTCCTGTTCCGGCAATAGGTGCAGCGTTCTTCGGGTCATCAACCATAATAACGACCTTTGGTTTGTGCTTGACAAGCTTAAGCGCCTGTGAAACTGCTTCCTTATTCTGCGCCTCATATATGAATATGGCAGGGCGGCTATCGTCAATCGTATCCGCAATTTCTCCCGAGGAAAGACGGAAATTGATAGGACAGCTTATTGTGCCGGTTTTATGGCAGGCAATATATGCAAATACAAATTCAGGACAGTTTAAAAGCTGAAACATTACAACGCTTCCTTTGCTGACACCTGAATCGAGAATAGCATTCGCAAACTTGTTTGTTGCGGCATTAAGCTCGCCATATGACCAGCGTTTGTTTGTTTCGGGGTCAAACAGCGCCTCACGGTGACCGAAACGGTCAACATTCCGCATAAAACCGTTAAGCCATGTGTATTCGCTCTCAAAGGATTTTTTGAACATTGCAATGCGTTTTTCCTTTGTGTCAGAGGTGAATTTAGATTTTGCTGATATTAAGGCAGCTTCTATATTATCGAAGAGATCTTCGATCTCCTGAGCAGTGTATTCGTAATTAGATGTATTTGCGCAATTTTCAAGCAGTCTTAACGTATCAATAATTTTATTCTTTCTTGATGACGAGATGCGGTCGAATCGCTGTTTTTTTGTTTCTTTTTCCATGTTAACCTCCAAGTGTATATATATGTATTGACTTGATTATATCACCGCAATCGAGGAGTGTCAAGCAATAATTGAAAAATATAATATAAAATATAGGAACACGACTAAAAACATCACAATATTTGAAGAATACTGTTAAATGATAAAAATGACGCTTGTTGAAAATGGAAATAATTGTAGATTTTTGCTTGACAAAAGGATAAAACTGTGTTATAGTTTAGATACATTAATTATTCACTATACAATATGTGCTATAAAGAGAGCGGAAATTCACAAGATTTCCACAATATATGCAATCTTAAACAATAGGAGGTAAAGGTCATGAACAGCGATGCATGGCAGGGATTCAAGGGGCGTTTGTGGCGTGATGATATAAACGTCAGAGACTTTATTCAGAAGAACTATACATCATATGATGGAGACTGGTTATTTTTAGAGGGGCCTACAGATGCTACCAATGAGCTTTGGGACGAGCTTCAGAAGCTTTTTAAGGAAGCGCGCGCAAAGGGCGGCGTTCTTGATATGGATACAAATATTGTATCGACAATAACATCACACGCGCCGGGATATCTCAATAAGGATCTTGAAAAAATCGTAGGCCTTCAGACGGATAAGCCGCTTAAGAGAGCTTTCATGCCATTCGGCGGTATCAAGGTAGCCGAGGGCGCTCTTGAGAACTACGGCTATACACCGGATCCGGACATGCACAGGATTTTTACCGATTACCATAAAACGCACAACCAGGGTGTATTTGACGCATATACTCCGGAAATGCGTGCTGTAAGAAAGAATAAGATAATAACGGGACTTCCCGATACATACGGCAGAGGCCGTATTGTAGGCGATTACAGAAGAGTTGCCCTTTACGGTATCGACTTCCTCATGGCTGAAAAGGCAAAGGATTACAATGACTGCGGCGGAGGCACAATGTCCGATGATGTTATCCGTCTCCGAGAGGAAATCACAATGCAGCACAGGGCTTTGGCTGATATGAAGAAGATGGCCGCGTCATACGGCTATGACATTTCGCGTCCGGCAGAGAATGCAAAAGAAGCCGTTCAGTGGTTATACTTCGGTTATCTCGCCGCTATAAAGACGCAGAACGGCGCTGCCATGTCGGTGGGTCGAGTATCAACCTTCCTTGATATCTATATCCAGAGAGACCTTGATAATGGAGTTATAACCGAGAGCGAGGCTCAGGAGCTTATTGACCATTTCGTAATGAAGCTGAGAATGGTTAAGTTCGCAAGACCTGATTCGTATAACGAGCTTTTCTCTGGTGATCCGGTATGGGCTACGCTTGAGGTGGGCGGTCTCGGTCAGGATGGAAGATCAATGGTTACTAAGACTGATTATCGTTTCCTCAACACGCTCATAAACATGGGACCGTCACCGGAGCCGAATCTTACGATTCTTTATTCGTCAAGATTGCCGGAGACCTTCAAGAAGTATGCGTCATACATCTCGATTGAGACAAGCTCAGTGCAGTATGAGAATGATGATGTTATGAGACCGGTATGGGGTGATGACTATTCGATCTGCTGCTGTGTATCTGCTACGCAGACAGGTAAGGAAATGCAGTTTTTCGGCGCAAGAGCAAACCTTGCCAAGTGCCTTCTCTATGCATTGAACGGCGGTATTGACGCAAAGACTCGTGTACAGGTCGGTCCTCCATACAGATTGGTAAAATCGGATGTTCTTGATTATGATGAGGTAGTCGAAAAGTATGAGGCTATGATGGAATGGCTTGCAGGAGTATATGTAAACACGCTCAACCTCATTCACTATATGCATGACAAGTATTACTATGAGGCTGCTGAAATGGCGCTTATAGATACCAAGGTCAGACGTACCTTCGCTACAGGCATTGCGGGATTCTCGCACGTTGTAGATTCACTTTCAGCTATTAAATATGCTAAGGTTACGGCTATCCGTGATGAGGAAGGGATTTGTCAGTCTTTCAAGATCGAGGGTGACTTCCCGAGATACGGAAATGATGATGACAGAGCTGATGATATTGCTGTATGGCTTCTTAAGACCTTTATCGGAAAGATCAAACATTATCATACATACAGAAATTCAGAGCCGACAACGTCGATACTTACTATCACATCAAATGTTGTTTACGGTAAGGCAACAGCTGATCTTCCTGACGGAAGAAAGGCGGGCGAGCCGTTATCGCCTGGCGCAAACCCGTCATATGGAGCAGAGAAGAACGGTCTCCTTGCATCGCTCAATTCGCTTGCAAAGCTTCCGTATGAGTATGCTCTTGACGGTATTTCAAATACACAGACAATCTCGCCTGACGCTTTGGGTCATGACGTTGGCGAGAGAGTACATACGCTTGTTAATGTTCTTGATGGATATTTTGATCAGGGCGCGCATCATCTTAACGTGAACGTATTCGGAACAGAAAAGCTCATTGATGCTATGGAGCATCCTGAGAAGGAGGAGTATGCAAATTTCACGATCCGTGTATCGGGCTATGCCGTTAAGTTCATTGATCTTACAAGAGAGCAGCAATTGGATGTAATAAAGAGAACATGTCATAAGAGTTTATAATAATTAAGGGAGTCCAGCGGACTCCTTTTATTTCACAGGAGGGGAAACGTGGAAGGATATATCCATTCAACTGAAAGCTTTGGTTCTGTTGACGGACCGGGTATCCGGTTTATAATATTTGTTTCAGGCTGTCCGATGCGCTGCCGGTTTTGTCATAATCCCGACACATGGGAAATGACAAACGGCGAGAAGATAGATTCTGATGAGCTTGTTAAAAAGGCTATGCGCTATAAGATTTACTGGCGAAATAACGGCGGTGTTACGGTGAGCGGCGGCGAGCCGCTTATGCAGATCGATTTTCTTATAGATCTGTTCAGAGAATTCAAGGAGCAGGGAGTGCATACAGCGATTGATACAAGCGGAGCACCGTTTACACGTAATGAACCGTTTTTTTCAAAATTTGAGGAACTTATGAAATATACTGATCTGCTTTTAGTTGACATAAAACACATTGATCCCGATAAGCATACAGAGCTTACAGGACGAGCGAATGATAACATACTTGATATGATGCGATATCTTTCGGATATAAAAAAGTCGGTATGGATACGCCATGTGCTTGTGCCTGAATGGAGCGATAATGACGAATACCTGAAAAGAACGCGTGAGTTTATAGATAAGCTCGACAATGTGCAAAAAATCGAGGTTTTGCCATATCACACTCTCGGTGTACCGAAATGGGAGAAGCTTGGAATAGAGTATAGTCTTAAAGGAATAAATCCGCCGAGTGAGGACAGGATAATGAATGCAAACAGAATTTTAAAAACAGGAAAATCATAAGGGAGCCCCGTGAGGACTCCCTTACGATTCCTTAAAATATTCTTCCAATGTATCAAGCTGTTCTGAGGGCTGTTTCACAGGACTTAGCTTATTGATCTCTTCATTAAGCTCCTGCATGCGCTTGTCAAGCTCATGTGTAAGATGTGCGCATTCAAGCAGACGATAGCTTACGGTATCGGGAATTTCAACCCCTTTTTTGTATCTTATTTTATGCTCCATGCTCGCCCACGAATCCATTGCTACTGTGCGTATTTGTATCTCGACTTTAACAGATTCCTCGTGATCAAGCAGGCGAATGGGAACCTCAACATGCATGTG
Source organism: Oscillospiraceae bacterium (assembly GCA_022509005.1). Classification (GTDB taxonomy): domain Bacteria; phylum Bacillota; class Clostridia; order UBA1381; family UBA1381; genus Ornithomonoglobus. The sequence goes on from JAFLUC010000020.1 coordinate 18,130, forward strand.
ATAGCTTCTGTATCCATTGGGTTTCGGACGCTCAATGTAATCCTTTATACGGCAGATGCGGATGTTATTAAAATTTCGTATAACCTCTGCAATCTTGTATATATCATCCGGAAACAAGCATACAAAGCGCACGCCGGCAATATCGTCAATGTATTTAAGAGCATTCTCAACACTCGGACGATAGCCCTTTTTTTCAAGCTTTCTTGCGATTGAGCTGGGACGTTTCAGCCGGGATTTTATATGCTCAACAGGATTGGACCGCCTGTTTGCAAAAAGTTCCTCCATGATTGTTTCGGCATGCATTGTGATGACCTTCAGCGCGCTTGAATAGGGCAGCATTGCAAGCCTGAGGTCATGGTTACTCATTTTTTCTATAAGCATATTTACACAACCTTTCTTTTCCGTTATACTATATTTATCTGTGAAATTCAAGCGGATTGTGCAATGTTGCTCGTTTAAGACTTTTAGTAGTTTATATTTTGCTGCTTCATGTACTTTTCCCGCGTAGCCATGCCGCCGCGGATATGCCGTTCTGCTTTGTTTTTTTCAAGAACTGCGCTGCAGCGTCGGTATAGGTCTCGGTTTATTCTTAAGAGACGTTCGTGTACATCCTTATGGACGGTAGATTTACTCACGTTAAACACCTGCGCCGCGCCGCGGACAGTGGTGTTGTTATCTATTATGTACCGGGCAATTTCAAGCACCCGCTCCTCTATATAATCCTTCATTTCTGACCCCCAATCAGACCGATAAAATTTTGATTATTTTTTGGATTTAGTCCTGTTTTTCTGTACAATATATGAAAAAATTTTTTTGATTATTACGTTAGGCTTGACAAAGTTTATGAAATAGACTAAAATAATATATGTGAAATTATACGTTCATTAAAAGAGGAGGTCAGCACCATATGAAATCATGCTGTGATTTGTGTATGAACTATGTATATGACGAGGAATATGATTGTTATATGTGTGCGATCGATATGGATGAGGATGAGGTTTATTCAGCCTTCGGAAAGAGACATCAGGGATGTCCGTATTTCCGTATGGGGGATGAGTATACAATTGTAAGAAAGCAGAACTAATCATGACAGATTATAATGAAATGCAGGATGACGAGCTTGTGGAGCTTGCCCAGACGG
>JAFLUC010000020.1:19370-36113 GCA_022509005.1 Oscillospiraceae bacterium
ATGACAGATTATAATGAAATGCAGGATGACGAGCTTGTGGAGCTTGCCCAGACGGGTGACGATACCGCGCTTGAAACGGTGCTATTAAGATATAAGCCGCTTGTGCACAAGAAATCGCAGCCGTATTATCTCGCGGGCGGCGATGATGATGATATTGTCCAGGAGGGACTTATCGGACTGTATAAAGCAGTTATGGATTTTGACAAAACCAAATTCCCGCTTTTTAAAGTGTTTGCGGGAGTATGTATTGAGCGCAGGATAATTTCTGCCGTGAAGAAGGCGTCAAGAAAAAAACACAGTCCGCTCAATTCGTATGTTTCGCTTTCAAGCAGCGAGTTTGACGAGGATGGCGGCACAGTTGTAAAGGGTGTTCCGAGCGGAGGGCAGGAGGTAAACCCTGAGCAGATCGTTCTTGACCGTGAACGTGTTTCAGGTCTTGAAGGAATAATAAGCGGCGCATTGTCTGAATTTGAGCGCAGAGTGCTGCTGTGCCATCTGAACGGTAAATCCTATAAAGAGACGGCAGTGCAGCTCGGCAGAGATGCAAAGGCTGTGGATAACGCTATGCAGCGAATCAAGAAGAAGCTTGAAAATTTAGTCTAAGGAAAAAGTTTATGTATACAGATAAAACATTTATATGCCGTGACTGCGGTAAGACCTTTATATTCACCGCCGGCGAGCAGGAATTTTATGATAAACATGGTTTCGGCAAAGAGCCGCTGCGCTGTAAGGCATGCAGACTATATAAGAAGCAGCGTCAGCGCCAAAGGCGTGATATTACTCTTTATGAAATTGTATGCTCAAGGTGCGGAGCGGTTGAAGAAATTGCGCTTGAGCCGAAGCATGACCGTCCTGTTTACTGCGGCAGCTGTTACAGGGAGATAAATGAAAAACGATAGAATCGGTACAGGATAAAAGCGGTTTTTAGCTGAAATAAACGAGAAGGTGAACAATCCGCTTGCGGATTGTAGCGTTGTAAGGAGGGATACTATGAAGTACAAGCTTAACAGACGGCTTATTCCGATTGAGGATGAGTCTGAAATAGCGGAAAAAGAAATACTCGTAGAAATACTTACACTCGGTGAATTTGACGAAAAATATAAGGGAACATATCACCACGAGCTGCTAATGGACTCTATGGAGCACGTCCAGTATTCGAAGGTTGAAATTTTAAGAAGCTGTACAATCGGTACAATCCTTGTGCCGGATAAACAGGACCTCCTTGAAAAGGAATTCGGCTTCGGATTTTATCTGCACAAGAAGCATATTATTTTTATCGATGACACAGATCGTATAAAGCGTATCTCGGCACGGCTGCCGGAGATAAAGGCAACGGATACAACGCTTGAAGCGCGGTTTTTCATTGAACTGCTTGAATTTATCATAAACGATGATGTACTGTATCTCCAGAGATATGAGGATAAGCTTATATCTGTAGAGGAGGAGCTCATGGAACAGGATATTGACGATTTCCATACGGATATGCTCCGTTACAGACGTGAAATAATGGTACTTAACGGTTACTATCAGCAGCTTACGGAAATGCTGCAGATGATGTCGGAAAATAAGAACGGACTATTCAATGTAGAGGATTGCCGTATTCTGCGCGTTATCGCAAACCGCGCCGACCGCCTTTATGATAATACTAAAATGCTGCGTGAGTACACAAAGCAGCTGCGGGAAATGTATCAGTCGCAGATCGATATTATCCAGAATAAAACGATGCGTATTCTCACAGTTGTTTCTACAATATTCATGCCATTGACATTTATTGCCGGATGGTACGGTATGAATTTCCAGTTCATGCCCGAGCTTCGCTCGCCGTGGGGATACCTGGGTGTTTCGATTTTAAGTCTTCTTGTAGTCGTGGGTGAAATTATATTCTTTAAATGGAAAAAATGGTTCGATTAAATAAACCTCCGCATGGCGGAGGTTTGGCTTATTTATTTACTTATTGGTTTTGCTTGTTGAGCCAAAGCCTCCGTTTCTGATGCCGTCAGCATCATCATCGAGCGTTATGCCGTATTCGATAAAAATTCCCTGGCAGAAGCCGTCTCCGCGCTTTAAATCAACAGTTTTGTTTTCATTTGTATCATTTGTTATTTTGCAGAAGATGTGTCCCTCGTTGTCGCTGTAGTAATAGTCGCTGTCTATTATACCAACGGTGTTGTTCATCTGCAAACGGAATTTGAAACCCAGTCCGCTTCGCGGATAAAGCTTCAACACCCATTCAGGCTCCATCCATACGCGTATTCCTGTAGGGATTTTTATCGTTTCGCCGGGAGCCAGCGTGAACGCTTCCGGGGTGTGGAAATCATATCCGGCAGAACCCTTTGTCGCGCGTTTTGGCAGAATTATCGAGTCATAAATTTCCTTTGCGTCACTTTCCGGGAATACCTCGCGGCACGCCGGTTCAAATTGTTCAAATGACACTTTTTCAAATTTTGCTATTCGTTTCATTTTTGTTTAACTCCTTAGTTAATTATTTTTAGGTACGGGATAGGCTTTAGATAAAGGTTTTTGCTCTGAAAGGGTTTGCCACAGATAGGCTGTAACTGTTCCGAAATTTTCTTTCCTGCCGTAGCCGTTAAAGGTTACGGTTACTTCATCTTCTTTTGAGGCGGACACTCTTTGGATCTGAAGCCGCGTAATATTCCCGCCGGCCGTACCTTTTAATATAACATACGCTCCGTTTCTGAGTATGTTTTTTGAATTATCGATTGTAAGCATAACATTGGCGCCGCTGAACTCGCCGGTCATAGCGTCATATATCGGAATATCTGTGTATTCGTATATATCACCGATATAGAGAACCCCGTCGCCATAGCTTTTTTTTGTGTCGGTTACGAAAAGCGGCTTCAGGTGATCTTTTAATGTACTGTCAATCTCCTCCGGTGTGATACCGGGATCCATAGTTATGAGCAGTGCGGCGGATGCGGAAACGAACGGTGCAGCCATAGACGTGCCGCTTAACGAAGCGTAGCTTCCTTTGGCAACCGGATACGTACTGTAGATATTCGTGCCGGGCGCGGCAAGATCTATTACAGAACCGTAGTTTGAAAATTTCGATATCGTTCCGTCTGATTGGCAGTTTGCAACCGTGATCGCGCTTTCCATAAACGAGGGGAAAATATATTCCGCATTGTAATTATTGCTTGTGCAGTTCCCGGCGCTGACGCATATCGTGATTCCTTGATATTCGGCATTTCTGAAAAGCGGGTTGAAGATAGTTTTTAAGTTTTTAACCGAAGTTGCACTTATCGGTTCAGGCGACGAGATACTTATATTTATAACGTCAACATCCAGCTCAATTGCCTTTTTGAGTCCTGCCTCAAGAAGCTTGGTGCTCGTATTACCGTCCTCTGATATCTTGATCGGAATGATTTTTACGTTTTCAGATGTGTTATCAGCAATGATACCGGCAACATGGGTACCGTGATGGTTGTTGTCCATAGGATCGTCACCTATGAAGATATTTCCGTATTCGTCGGTGTAATAGACACAGCCACTGTCCTTATCAATACGATCTTTAAGTCGCGGGTGCTCATAGTCAATGCCGGTGTCAACAACGGCGACAGTAACGGACGGCATACTGCCGACTGAGCCATAGTATTTTTGGAGTCCGTTCCTGAAAAGATCTGAGCCTATGTATCTGACGCCCCATGAAAGATATGGTGCATACGTAAGGCTCGGCGTAATGTCCGCAACTTCCAGCTCCATATCATAGCATACAGGATAGTCGTTTTCGAGATAGTATTCATATGCCGCATCAGCCTCTTCAGCTGTGGAATATATCAGCGTATGTATGCCGTATTCGTCGTATATATCATACTGCGCTCCGCAATCATCGATCACCGTATCGCTTTTAAGCAGCAATATGTATTCATCATCTGCGTTTCCGGGTGTATCGGACATGATCGACATTGGTGTCTGATGTTGTGCCTCATACAGTGCAGCCACATATTCGTCCGCACTGCGCGTATATATCGTTTCCGCTGATGCTGTGATCCCCGTAAAAAACAGCAGCGGAATAAATAGTAACAGTTTTTTCATTATATATCTCCCGTGTATATTTATACATATATATTATACATCATTTGTACCGCAAAATCAAGATGTTATTTATTATATCTATATATTGTATATTTAATCGACATATTAATGATAAATGTGCATTAATATACAGCGATATATAATTGAATTATTGACATTTTTTTGGTGTGGCGGTATACTTAATGTTGCGGCATTTTATATAAGAAGTTCATCAGTATAATTATGCTGTAATCATGAAAAATCAGGAGCTGAGTTTGTGAAAAAGATAATTGCATTGACTGCGACAGCGGCGTTAGCGGTTTCCGTAACAGCCGGCTGTGATAAGAGTAAAGACGAGTCACGTAAGCTTGTAACCACGCAGAAGGTTATGAGCGATTATTATGATGTTAAGCTTGATTATCAAGGTATTGTAAAATCAAAGGATACGAAAAATTATTCCTTCCTTTCGGGCGGAAGACTTGAAAAGGTATATGTAACAGAGGGACAGTACGTACACGAGGGAGATATACTTGCGCAGCTTGATGCGGTAGAGCTTGAAAGCGGAGCAGCGCAGAGTGCAAATAACAGACTGATTTCGGAAAATAATCTGAATAAAACAGAGGCTACATATCTAACGAATATAACAAATACAGAAATAAATATACGCTCTCTTCAAACAGGTCTTAATGCGATAGATTCAAATATAACTGCGTACCGTGGTACTATAGGTGCCGCACAGCAAAGTGTTGACGCACTTTCACAGGCTGTTGAAACTGACGTTTCTGCTATTGAAGCAGCAAAAGCCAATATAGAGGCCTATGATTCCAAGCTTGAGAGCACACGCGCAGCGGTCGATCTTGCCAAGACAAATCTTGAAAGGATAGAAACGCTTTATGATAAGGGTGCCGTTGCAAAATCGGAGCTTGAAAATATGCAGGTTTCATATGATGACGCAGAGGCCTCATACAAGCAGGCGGAGGCACAGCAGGCTACAAACAAATCAAATCTTGAAAAGCTTGAGGCCTCGCACTCGGCTAATCTCGCTCAGCTTGAAACGAGCAGGGCGCAGGTTGAGTCCATGAACGCGCAGCTTGCTACGCTCAATTCGCAGCGGACACAGGCGGCAAATCAGATAGCCACAGCGAACAGAGAGCTTGAAAATTTAAAAACATCAATGAATGCCGATGTGGGAAGTCAGGAAGCGGCGGAAAAAATATCGCAGCTTTCCTCAGAGCAGGCGCAGCGAGCCGTTGACAATGCTACAATAACGGCGGACGCGGACGGATATGTTATGGCTGTAACTGTAAAGGACGGCGAAATGACGGGCGTGGGCACGCCGGTAGTAATTGTAAAATCAGATGTTAAGATTGTTTCAATAGGCGTTTCAATAGACGATTACAGCAAGCTTGATAACATACTCGGCATAACTATAAATGGTGATATTGAAGGTACAATAGATACAATTTCGCAGTACCCAGATGAGAGCACTCGCACATATAAGGTTGATATCGCGTTTAACGATGATGCGCTCACGATGGGGCAGATTGTAGATGTTGAGCTTGTGACAGAATACGCGAGCGGCGTATTTATTCCGATTGACAGCGTTATCAATATAGACGGAATAGACTATGTATATATTGTAAATGATGATGAAACCGTAACGCGCAGTCAGGTGGAGCTTGGAGAGGTAAAGGATACAACTGTTCAGGCAAAAAATCTCACTAACGAGCGTATTGTTACTTCGGGAATAAAGGCGCTCAATGATAACGACAAAATAAAGGAAGCCGCAGGTGAGGCGAAATGATTGGTAAGCTTGTTGAAACGATTATAAAGCGCAAGACAATAATATTTATTATCCTGGTTGCAGCTGCAATCGGCGGAATTTTTTGTTATCAGACCATGCCCAGGAACTCGTTTCCAAAGGTTGATATTCCTATGGCAACTGTGACGGTTGTGTATCCCGGAGCTACCTCAGAGGAGGTTGAAAAGGAGATAACGAAAAAGATTGAGGACGTGTGTCAGGGCGTTTCAGGCTATGATGAAAGTACATCGCAATCGCTTGCAAACGCGTGCGTTGTTTCTATTACTTTTGATAAAAAAATATCGGCGAACGAGCTGAAAATGGATATTATAGAGCTGCGCCGTAAAATGGATAACCTGAGAGCGGAGCTGCCCGCAGGGGTAACATCAATAACCGTTACAGACGATTCAATGGATACCGCGTCACTTGTACTTGCGGTATCAGGCAATGATCAGGTTTCAAATGACGTGCTTTCGCAGCGCGCAAAGGATTTAAGCGACAAGCTCAAGCAGATTGACGGTGTTTCGCAGATTAAGATAACAGGAAATAATGACAGCGAGGTTTCCATAAAGGTAGATGCGGAGCAGCTCAATAAGCTTGATTTATCCTTGTACGAAATATGTACTATAATAAACGCAAATAATGCGATTCTGCCGATCGGCAGCATGTCCGTGGACGATAATGAGATTTCTGTATCGACATCGGGGCGATATGAGAGTATTGAAACAATTGAAGATACTATTATAACCGCGTCCGGTGATGGAACACTTCTGAGGCTCAGAGACATAGCGGAGATCAATATACAGGAGCCGGAGAATAGCTCATATTTTCTGCTCAATAACGAAAAGAGTATACTTGTTTCGTTGTATTTCCAGGATGATTTAAATGTTGTTGCAAAGGCGAACGAGGTTAAGAGCGTTGTTTCGGATTTTGAAAATACATTGTCGGAGAATGTTTCGATAAATGAGGTATATTTCCAGTCCGACGACGTTAAAGACGATATAAATAACTTTATTGTAAGTCTTATTGAGGCAATAATCATAGTTATGCTTGTCGTGATGGTCGGAATGAGCCCGAGAAACGGACTTATTGTTTCAATTGCCATTCCGGTAATTATATTCATCACATTTGTTATGATGATGGTATTCGGAGTTCAGATACACTTCGTTTCGCTTGCAGCGCTCATTATGATGCTCGGAATGCTTGTGGATAACTCCATCGTTGTAAGCGACCAGATACAGGTGTACCTTGATGAAGGCATGGAGAGAATGAAGGCATGTAAAGAGGGAGTCAGTAAGGTTATACCTTCTATATTCCTTTCCATGATTACAACAGTAACGGTTTTCTGTTCAATGTTCACGCTTACGGGCACATATAAGCAGGTTGCGTCAGCGCTGCCGTATATTGCGGTTATAAGCATGGTCGCATCATTCTTTGTATCGATTCTGAGTACGCCTGTATTCTGTTATCTGTTCCTTAAGCCGTCAAGTGAAAGGAAAAAGAAAAACAAGAAAAGAGAAGCGCTTTCGGTAGTGCTGTACAGACGGCTGTTTATGGCGGCGTTTAACCATAAGAGAACGGCAATAGCTATATGTCTTGTTGTGCTTGCGGTATTTGGCGGAATATGTACATTTTCTACAACTCAGCTGCTGCCGAAAACAAATAAGCCGTATGTGCTTATAAATATAACAAACCATGCCGAGAATGATTTAAAGAAAACAGAAGCGATCGTAAATCAGATAACAAGCTTTGTTATGGAGCAGCCGGAGGCGGAAATGACGCTTTCGGGTGTGGGAATATACGCGCCGAGATTCAACTTTTCAGTTATAGACCGCGGTGAATCCGACTCTAACGGAAATATCGTTGTAAAGCTGGATCTGAAAAAGGGCGGACGATTTAAAAAGACATGGCAAATGGTCAACTATGTTCAGGAATGGGCCGACGCAAATGTAACAGGCGCAGATATCGTTGTTGACGAGCTTGGAATCATACCTTCAACGGAAGCGCCGGTGGCGGTTTACGTCAAGGGAGATAATATTGACGATCTGAATATGGTATCGGCACAGGCATATAGTATTCTTAAAAATATTGACGGTACAAAGGGTGTGGCCAATGACAGCCATTATTCGACCTACGGATATTATGTAAACATAGATGATAATAAGCGTAATTCACTCGGACTTACAAATGCAGAAATTCAGAATGAGCTGAATATCGCCATTATGGGCAGAGACGCATCTGTTTATTACCAGAATGGAAAGCAGTATAATATAAATGTAAAAACAGAGTTTAACGGCACTGATGATTTAAGTAACTACAGAATAAAGTCATCAGGCGGAAATAAGTATATGGTCAAGCAATTTGCCAATGTTGAGCTTAATCCGGAGGAGAATACCATTAAGCATGTAAATGGAGTTCGCGGCGCGATAGTAAGCGGATACGTGAAAAACGGCTACGGTACAAATTCTATTCAGACGAAGTTTGAAAAAGAGCTTGAAAAGATAGAGCTTCCGGATGGGATTTCATTTGAATACAAGGGAGAGAAGCACGTCGGCAGCGAGGCGATAACGACAATAGTAATAGCAGGAATTATTTCGATGATCATAATATTCCTGATATTGTATATTAAATACGCGCGGTTTCGTCAGGTGCTGCTCCTGTTTTCATCAGTTCCGCTTGGCGCGGCATTCGGACTTTCAATTACTATAATGCTCGGAATGACAACAACCTTCTTTGCAATGCTCGGAATATTGTCCATGCTGGGAATTGTTCTTGCAAACGCTATAGTCCTTGTGGACTTTATAAATGCGGAGCGAGCGGAAGGCGCTGCGGTTGACGATGCCTGCCGCATAGCAGGAGAAAAGCGGCTTACTCCGATTCTTATGAGTACCATGACAACCGTTCTCGGTTTCCTGCCGCTTGCGCTTTCAGGACAGACGCTGTTTGTGGCGATGTCGGTCCTGCTCATGGCGGCGCTGACTATATGCATGATATTCAATCTTGTAATGGTTCCTACCATATACTCAATGATAGAAAAGGATGATAGAAAATGATAAGAAAAATAACAATTACAGTTCTTGCGGCACTCTGTGTTTCAGTCTGCCCCGTATTTGCTTCGGAATCCACAAAACAGGATGCGCAGGCAGCGGCGCAGCAGACAACTACGTTTACAGCCGAATCAGCTGTCGGGTACGCATTGGAGAATAGCTTAGACATCAAGGCAAAGCAGGAAAAGATAACCTCGTGTGAGTTAAAGGAAAAGGCTGACGCAGCTCAGAGAAAGCGTGTTAACCACACATATGAAAGAACAAGTACGGCGCCGGGTATCAACGATCTGAATACCTTCCTTCTTACAAGCGGATATGTGGAATATGCGGACGGCGTGCAGACAACAATTGCAAAGCGTACTCTGGCGGAAAGTAAATATCAGCTTAAGATGCGGGTGGAAAATAAGTTTTACAGTTGTATTAATGCAGATAAGAAAATAACGGTTGCCAAAGATGCGCTTGATAATGCTAATGAAAACGCGAGCATAGCGAAGGAAAAGCTGGATGCAGGCGTCATCGGCTCAATTGAGGCGGCGTCGTTTGATCTCGCGGTTGTAGCCGCGGAAAACAATTATGACAAGGCTCAGAAGGATCGCGATTATATGTATTCGGAGCTTAAGCAGCTTATGTCGTATCCGGCAGATGATACCATTGTTCTTACAGGAACCTTTGAAAGACAGTCTATGAATACTACCACTCTTGAAACGGCACTCTCAACGCTTGATACAAATGCAAATAAGCTTAATCTTGATGCGGGTCTTGATCTCCAGGAAAAACTGCTTGCAAGATATAAGTCGCTTTATACCACGAGTATGTATGACTATCAGGCGCAGAAAGCAGCGTATGCCGAGTATGAGGCTGAATATAACAGCAATATAGGTCAGCTCAGACTTGCGGTAGAGAATTCGTATAATACAATGGTAAATACATATAATCAACTCAATTATATTGATAAGGCGATTGAGCTTAAAGAGCAGCAGACCGAGGCGCAGCGCACCTCATACGAGCTTGGACTTTCAACCGCTTCACAGTACATAACGGCGATTCAGGAGCTGGATGATCTTAAGCTGCAAAGAGTTGACGCCGAGCTTGGCGCATATCTCACATCGGAGGCATATACACTCACATATCATGCGTCGGAAACGGAAAATTGACATATTACAGCGAACTCACAGGGTTTAGTGCTCTGTGAGTTCGTTTTTAATTCTTGTTTTATATATGTACTCTGCCATTATTATCGACGCGTTTAAAAGCTCCTCGCAAGGGATGGCGCAATCGTTTTCAAGCCATCCGCGAAGCAGGGCAACCGCTCCGCCTACATAGAAATAGGACGCGTTTTTTAGAGTCTCCTCATTCACATCCGGTATAAGCTTCTCCATGATCGGCATTGATTCTGCAAGGATTTTATCTGACAGCTTATTTATAAAGCCGAAGCTGAGATGCTTAACAATGAGTGTTTTGTATTCTTCCTTATGACGCTTTATATAATCAAAGACATTTAAAAGACTATCATTTATAGGGCGCAGTTCCGAATGATTTCCGCTGTATATACGGTCAACCATTTTCTGCTCGGTTTTGTCCATAAGGTCATAAATATCAATATAATGCAGATAGAAGGTGCCGCGGTTCATTTCCGCATAATCGCACAGCTCCTTTACTGTGATTTTATTAAGCTCCTTTTCATTGAGAAAATGAAACAATGCCTGTGTAAACGCGCGCTCTGTTTTTATTATACGTTTGTCCATAGTAATCTCCTTAACAACTGTTGATTTTCTGTATTCATTATACACTATTTAGGCTATAAAATCAAGAGGCGTAAATAAATCTTGAAAATATATAGGTTTTATGGTATGATGTATCATGGTTTAAACCTAAAGGAGGAAATAGCAGGATTATGAATAAAAAATATGAAGCATTAAAGATGTATTTAAAATCCCTTGGGTCTGTAGCCGTTGCGTTTTCGGGAGGTGTGGACTCCACGTTTCTTTTAAAGGCGGCACATGATGCCCTCGGCGATAAGGTGATTGCCGTTACTGCCAGGTCATGTTCGTTTCCGGTACGTGAGCTTAATGAAGCTAAGGTGTTTTGTGAAAAGGAAGGGATCAGGCATATTGTAGTAGAATCGGAGGAGCTTAAAATAGAGGGATTCAGCGAAAATCCGAAAAATCGCTGCTATCTCTGTAAAAAGGAGCTTTTTACGAAAATGTGGAAAACGGTTAAGGAGCTTGGATTCCAAAATATAGCTGAAGGCTCCAATACCGATGATAACGGTGATTATCGCCCGGGACTTATCGCGGTGAGCGAGCTTGGAGTTAAAAGTCCTCTGCGTCATGTGGGGCTTTCCAAAGATGAAATACGCGAATTGTCAAAGGAACTTGGATTAAATACATGGGATAAGCAGTCGTTCGCATGCCTGTCGTCACGCTTTGTTTACGGCGAGACAATAACCGAGGAAAAGCTCGGGATGGTGGATAAGGCTGAACAACTGCTGCTTGATCTCGGATTTAGTCAGGTAAGGGTGAGAATACATGACAGACTTGCGAGAATAGAGCTTAAACCGGATGAGTTTAATAAGCTTCTCAATGTGAGAGAGAAGGTATACGACTATCTAAAAATGCTCGGTTTTACATATATATCGCTTGATCTTGCCGGTTACAGAACAGGAAGCATGAATGAAACTCTTAAAGAGGAAGAAACTGAAAATAAATCAGAATAATTGCTTGACAAAGCATGTTATGTGTGATAAAATAGCACCAAATTTAAATTAAAGGCTGTGAAAAGACAAAGTAGGGTATATGGCGCCGAAAGAGACGTGCGGTCATGGGCTGGAAGCCGGACGGGTAAGCGTATACTTGAAATTTCATCTTGGAGCCGCATGGGTTAAACCATAAACGGGAGTAGCCTGTGCCGGGCAGCGCCGTTATACGCGTTAATGAGTGCCGGCTATGCCGGAATACGGGTGGTACCGCGGAGTTTTACGCTTCGTCCTGATTTTTCGGGACGAAGCTTTTTTATTCTCCCGATCAGACCACATTAAATGAAAGGAAGAAGATCATGAGAGAGAAATTGGAACAGATCAAGGTATCTGTTGAGGAAGCCTTAAAGAATGCCGATGCAATGGAAGCTCTTGAAAATATCCGTATAAAGTTTATGGGTAAAAAGGGCGAGCTTACTGCGGTGTTAAAGGGCATGGGCAAGCTTACGCCTGAGGAGCGTCCGAAGATCGGCGCGCTCGCAAACGAGATCCGCCAGAGATTGGAAAAGGAAATTGAAGAGAAAAAGGCTGCGATTGCAGCTGCAATTGAGGCAAAAAAGCTTGAAGAAGAGGTTATTGACGTCACAATGCCGGGTAAGCGGAATAATGAGGGTAAGCTTCATCCGCTCACGCAGGTTATGAATGAGCTTAAGGAAATATTCATGGGTATGGGCTTCTCTGTTGCGGACGGTCCTGAGGTTGAGTATGATTACTACAATTTTGAGGCGCTCAATATTCCTAAGAACCACCCTGCGCGAGATACGCAGGACACGTTCTATATTGCGGATAATATAGTTTTGCGTACACAGACATCGGGGATGCAGGTTCGTGTAATGGAAAAGACAAAGCCACCGATAAGAATTATCGCGCCGGGCAAGGTTTACAGAAGTGATACTCAGGACGCGACACATTCGCCGGTATTCCACCAGATAGAGGGTCTTGTTGTTGACAAGAACATCACAATGGCAGATTTGAAGGGAACACTTGAAATGTTTGTTAAGAAGCTTTACGGCGAACAGACGCGCGTGCGTTTCCGCCCGCATCATTTCCCGTTCACAGAGCCGTCTGCGGAAATGGATTACAGCTGCTTCAACTGCGGCGGTAAGGGCTGCAGCGTTTGTAAGGGCGAGGGCTGGATCGAGATACTCGGCTGCGGTATGGTTCACCCGAAGGTTCTTGCCAACTGCGGAATCGATCCTGAGGAATACACAGGCTTTGCGTTCGGTATAGGTCTTGAACGTATAGCAATGGGTAAGTACAGCATAAATGACCTGAGATTGTTCTTTGAAAACGATTTGCGTTTCTTAGAGCAGTTCTGATAGAAAGGAGAGGTGAAAAATGGATTTACCTATGAGCTGGCTTTCGGATTACACTGATATTACAGGTGTTTCACCGAAGGAATATGCAGATAAATTAACAATGAGCGGCAGTAAGGTCGAGGGTGTTACAGACCTTGGCGCCGATATAGATAAGGTAGTAGTAGGCGAGGTTCTCACCTGCGAAATGCACCCTGACAGCGATCATCTTCATGTATGTATGGTAAACGTCGGCGAGGATGAGCCGATACAGATCGTGTGTGGTGCGCCCAACGTTGCAGTAGGACAGAAGGTTCCTGTCGCGCTTAACGGTGCAACTCTTCCGGGCGGAGTGAAGATTAAGAAGGGCAAGCTGCGCGGAGTGATGTCAAACGGTATGATTTGCGCTGCCGATGAAATGGGCATTGAAAGCTCACGTCTCGGATATGAGCCGGAGTATGGTATTCTCGTACTTCCGGAGGATGCAGTGATAGGCAGCGACGTTAAAGATTTATATGGTCTTAACGAAAATGTTGTTGAGTTTGAAATCACTTCAAACCGTCCTGACTGCTTCTCAATAATCGGTCTTGCAAGAGAGACGGCGGCAACCTTCAAAAAGCCGTTTAATGTCCCCGAGCCAACATTTACGGAAGCAGGCGGAAACATAAATGATATGATTAAGGTTACGCTTTTTGACAAGGATAAGTGTACCCGTTACAGCTCGCGCGTTGTTAAAAATGTAAAGATAGGCCCTTCGCCTAAATGGATGAGAGAAAGACTTGAGGCATGCGGAGTAAGAGCAATAAATAATATTGTCGATATAACGAACTATGTTCTTTTGGAATATGGTCAGCCGATGCACGCGTTTGATATACGTGACCTTAATGGGGGACAGATAAATGTCCGCCGCGCATCAGAGGGCGAGGTTATAAAAACTCTTGATGAACAGGACAGAACTCTTACAGCAGACGACCTGGTTATCGCAGATGCGGAGAGAGCTGTGGCGATTGCTGGTGTAATGGGCGGCTTTAATTCGGAAATCAAGGATGATACAACAACAGTTGTATTCGAGTCTGCAATGTTTGATGCGGCATCTGTTCGTCTTACGGCGCAGAGAGTGGGTTTAAGAACAGAGGCTTCTTCACGCTATGAAAAGGGGTTGGACTATAATAATACTATACCGGCACTCAATCGCGCATGTCAGCTTGTACAGGAGCTTGGCTGCGGTGAAATAGTGCAGGGATTTATAGATGAGCTTGGAAATGTTCCGGGCCCGATAGAGATTAAATTCAGACCGGAAAAGATTAACGCGTTCCTCGGTACGGATGTATCGGTTGAGGAGATGCAGAAAATTTTTGCGGCTCTTGAAATCAAGGTTGATATGGACAGCATGATGCTTTATCCGCCGTCATTCAGACCCGACTTACAGGCTGAGGCTGATATTGCGGAGGAAGTTGCGCGCTTCTACGGTTATGATATAATCCCGACAACGCTCATGAGCGGCGCAGCAACAAGCGGAATTCTCACACCGGAGCAGAAAACGGAGCGTGACATTGCCGCAATTCTCACATCACAGGGTATGTATGAGATTTACACATACACCTTCCAGAGCCCGTCTATGCTCGATAAGCTGAATATTCCGGCTGATTCGCCGTTAAGAGAGCAGGTTAAGATTACAAATCCGCTCGGCGAGGACACATCTGTTATGAGAACGACAATGACGGGCAGCATGCTTGAAACGCTCGGACGCAACTTCAATTACAGAAACAAGAGCGCAAAGCTTTTTGAGATTGGCAGAGTGTATATCCCCACCACACCGGGACAGCTTCCAGATGAGAAACCGACGCTTATGCTCGGTATGTACGGCGATGTTGATTTCTATGACATCAAGGGCGCGGTTGAGGAGATTTTTGAAAGACTCCACATCAAGGACGCTGATTTTGAAAGAGTAACAGATAATCCTGTTTATCATCCGGGCAGAACCGCGAAGATTTCTGTTAAAGGTAAATATATCGGTATAATCGGCGAGGTTCATCCGGCGGTTGCGAGAGGTTTTGAAATAGGCACAAAAGCATATATCGGCGAGCTTGATTTCAATGCGATATTTAACGCTGCAAATCATGACGTTAAGTATACGCAGCTCACGCGCTTCCCGGCTGTGACTCGTGACTTCTCAATCCTTGTTGATAAACTCACACCTGTTGCGGCAATCGAAAAGGTGATGAAGAAGGCTGGCGGAAAGCTGCTGTCAAAGCTTGAGTTAAGCGATGTTTATACAGGTAAGCAGATTGCGAAGAATAAAAAGAGCGTAATGTATAAAGCCGAATTCAAGGCGCCTGACAGAAGCCTTACAGGCGAGGAGGCAGATAACCTCCACGCAAAGATTGTTAAGAATCTTGCGAAAGAGCTTGACGCGGAGCTGAGATAATGACGCAGTATAGCGATTTTGCGTATATTTATGACCGGCTCATGCGACAGGATATAGACTATGGCAGATGGTGCGATTATATCGAAAACCTGTTTGCAATCCACAACTGTGAGCCGGAAACAATTTGCGAGCTTGCCTGCGGAACGGGGAATATCACCGCAGGGCTTGCCGCTCGCGGATATGATATTACAGGAGTTGATATAAGCTCTGATATGCTCGCGGTTGCGGCGGAAAAGCTGCCGAATTCACAGCTTATGTGCATAGATATGTCAAAATTCAAGGCGGCACACAGCTATGACGCGTTCTTGTGTATGATAGACGGCATCAACTATATCATAACGCCGAAGGCTGTCGAAAACACATTTAAGAATGTAAAAGAAGGACTTGCGGAAGGCGGAGTATTCATTTTTGATATAAGTACGCGCTATAAGCTTCAGAATATTCTCGGAAACGAAACATATATACATTCCGAGTATGATATTTTCTATTCATGGCAAAATGAGTATTATTCGAAATACAATCTTTCGGATATGCTTCTGAATTTCTTTGTACGTGAAGGTGATACCTACAGACGTTTTGAGGAACGGCATCTGCAAAGAGGTTGGAGCGAGGCACAGATCAGGAAAATGCTTAAAAATGCTGGCTTTACTAAAATTGATGCGTATGACGAGCTTACAGAGAACGCGCCGCATGCGGAAAGCGAAAGAATTGTGTTTGTATGCAGATAGCAGATAATGGAGTGTGAGGAATATGAAGTCACTGGCTGAAATGCTCGGCGCAGTTGCAGCCGGACCGGACGAAAGGCATATGTTTCTTATGATTGCAAATGCAAGGGTATATGTGTTCAGAGATCCGAAGGGCAGAGCTGCGGCAGCAAATTATCTCAGAGTATATCGCGGTATTTCCGATATAAGCTTTGCCGAAGCGAGGGTTTCTAAAGATGTTGTAGAGGACAGCCGCAAGGTGCGCGATTATATAAAAATGCACTGGCGGGAATGTATTACAGGAGACCCTGTGCCGGTTGAAATAAGAGTAAATGCTTTTGTTTAACAAATTGTAAACAATTCTTGCTGTTACTTGACATAAAACCTTCTATATGTTAAAATAAACTAACATATAGAAGGTTTTTTATACATATTTATTGAGAAGGAGGTTTTTATGAACAGACTTACGAGACGTACCGAAGCCGGTAAGGTTTTATTGAACAAGAGCATGTTTCCTGAGTATGCGGAAGAAACCTTACAGCGAGAAATGGCGGCGTTTCCGCCGTTTTCGACAATAGTTGAACGCTTATGCGAATATGAAGAAGTCATCGCCGAGATGAACGAAGTACAAAAGATATATTAAACTAAACGGCTCCGGAGCTTAATCGCTTACGGAGCTTT
>JAFLUC010000021.1 GCA_022509005.1 Oscillospiraceae bacterium
TCTGCCATTATCATTATTAACACCAAACAGCAAAACGGCATAGTTTTAGCTATGCCGTTTTGTTAAAAACAATATTATTGTTTTATTAAGGGTGCTCTTAACATCCCTTTTATTTTTCTGCTGTTATTTCAATAAATGTCACACTGTATCCCTTTAAGCTTAAGCTGTCCGGGTGCTCTGATATTTCAGCGGGCAGAGCATGAACGATTTCGTCCTTAGTCTCAGCGTGGATTTCAAATGATTTTTCTACTTTGAATTTTTTATCACAGATGAGGCATATTTCCTTATTCTCTGCAGAAATGTTGACAAGCTTTATAAACAGCTTGTCTCCGCTTATGCTTGCTGATATTTTTATATCGCAGTCATCGCATTCATGGGATACCATATATTCGCCGGTATATTCCGAAAACAGCTTCTGGATATAGTAGTTTGGCGTAGCATATGTGTTTTCATTGTCAAACCATATCAAATTCGGCTGCCATTGCTGATGATTTGATTTCGCAAGAAGCGGCGCGTAGCATGTCATAACAACATGGTCGGCGTTATGCTCTGTTCCGGTCAGGAACGCGACTTCAGTGAGCGCCGCATACCAGTTGTTTTTTCTTTGGTTTATATCAGCAGAAGTATGCGCGGCATATTCGCCTATAAACACCTTCGGCAGGCTTCGGTCATAATTATCGTAGCGGTTAAGATTTTTCAAAAACCATTCTGGCTCTTTATAAAAATGCTCGTCAACCGCGTATGCCTTGTCCTTATTGTTATTCATCCAATCGTATGCAAGGTCATAATCTTGTCCGCGATCATTCCAGCCGGCGCTTGTTATAAGCTTTATATCGGGATATTTCTTGTTTATTATTTTTTGGAATATCTCATACCGTTCAAAGTATTCATTACCCCATTGCTCATTCCCGATACCGATATATTCAAGGTTAAACGGTTCTTCATGTCCCATTTCGATACGCTTTTTGCCCCATTCGCTTGTTTTATCACCGTTCGCAAATTCAATAAGGTTAAGCGCGTCCTGAACGAAAGGTGCGAGCTTATCCAAATCAATCAATAACGCTTCATGCCATTGGCAGGTCATACCGCAGTTTATAACCGGAATAGGCGCTGCTCCGATATCCTCACAAAATTGGAAATATTCATAAAAGCCTATTCCGTAGGACTGAAAATAATCAGCCGAGCTTCGACCGAGCCGTTGATATTCCTCCGATTGCCAGCGGTTCCAGTTTGTTTTCCGCTCCTCAACAGGTCCGATAGTGTCCTTCCAGTTAGAGGTGTCAGAGGGGACGGTTAGTGTGAATACCGATATCAACAAAATAATTGATGGCATACCAAATAAACCAATCCCGAATTGGTAAAAAATTATGATTGAATTAATCTTTTAGGGTTATTTTTGATGCTTACTATTGACGAAATCAAGGAAGTTGGTTATAATAGAGATAGAGATTAATTAAAAAAACACAGAGGGACAAACACATTTGATGGGAGGGATTGATATAAAAAGGTTGTTAGTAAAGGCTGCGGGTGTAATTTCGGTGACGGCTCTGTCTGTTTCGGTTATATCATCATGCGCTTCCGAGGTTCCCAAAAAGTTTTTTGCTTCAAAGCCGGCAGAGATGAAACAAATTTTTGAAGCAGATTGGCAAGCGGAAATAATCGGTAATTTTGACACTAATGTCACTCTTAACGATACCGAGTATCATATTACATCGACCGCGCTGGATTATAAAGAGTGGTACGGGAATATAAACTATGAGATTACGATAAATGACTCTTCTGTAATATATAACACGGGATATTATTATAATATAGCAGAAGCCTACATAGCGGATCCGGATCCTGAAGACGATTCTGTAATTCTGTTCGTTTTGCCCATAACTGATAATGACTATAAGTCAATGACGGCATATAAATATTCATCGGAATCGGGTATTGTACAGCTGGAATTTGACCTGGATGGCGATGGAGTATCGGAGCCTGTCTTAGAGCCGGGAAGACGCTGTTCGGATTTCGAGCTAAGTAAGGACGGAACATTCGGACTTATCACCGGTACAAACAGTATCGGCATGTGGGGATTGCAGCGGTATTTCAGACTTGATGAAAATGATGTACTTGTGTTTGAGCAGCAGGATAAATATAAGATACGCTATTGGGCGGACGGCGAAAATATGCTTGAATGGTATGACAGCGAAACAGGTGAAAAGGTAGTCTATACGTATGAGGAAGCAAAATCCAATTCTATGTATGGCATTGAGAGTAAACAGGATTATGAAATGCTTATGAAGGGCTATTACAGCTGCAAACAGAGCTGTGACGACCTGCGTGCGGGAGATTATTTTAAAATAGTCTATGATGATAACAACGGTCACGTAACATTTGTGACAAGCGACGGAAGAGAAGGCATGTTAAATGTTAATGAGATCGGATATGATCAGAAAATAAGGGAACGGATAGGCGGTTTTTCTCTTATGCTGGCAGGCTGACGGAAGGCTGTTAATTGATAAATGAAAGGAATGATAATATATGAAAGAAAATGATAAAGTTAATATCCCGAATCAGAATATTCCCCCGGGCATTAACACCGGGAATAAAAATTGTATCAGCGTGCCGAATGTTCAGCCGGATGCTCAGCCGGATTTTCAGACGAATGTTCAGTCAGATTTTCAGACGAATGCTCAACCGAATTTTCAGCCGAATTTTCAGCAGGCAGATCATAATGGGAAAGGCGGATCGATCAAATGGGTGGTAATAATTCTGTCAGCTGTAGCGATATTGGGCGTAATATTCTGGGTGATTATGAGTAACGCGCATCGCCCGAATACAGAGAATAAAAAAACACAGCCCTACACATATGATAAGACAGACTCAGTTGATACATCAACAAATAATTATAATTCCAACACCGAAAAAGTTTTTTCAAAAGGGATCCTGACATCAGAATCATATAAAAGCGAATTTGTCGGATTAAGATATTCTCCGCCGGAAAATTGGGTCATGCGCACAAGAGAAGAAATGGAAGAACAGTTTGTCGGGGCGGAAGACCAATGTGAAATGGGAACAATTAATGCCATTACAAACGAATCAATTAATGTGCTTGTGGAAAAATTACCATCAAAAAATATGACAATAGAACAGTGCGTTAAAGCGGTAGAAAATACTTTTTCAGGAAGCGGAATGATATTGGTTTCGGATGATGAAACAGTTGATTTCAACGGTGAAGAATATCGGGATCTCATATTTGATATGGAGTTCAGCGGGGTAGTTGTAAAAACAGAAATGTATATAAGAAAAGAAAATGATAGATTAATCTACTTGATGATGCAGTATCGGGATGGAAACCGTGCAAATCTTGAACCTGCGCTTAACGCGTTCAGCCAATATTAAAATACACACAACACGCGGGGACTGCCCCTGCGTGTTTGTTAATTTTTATACCATAAATTTTTCTTAAAAACAAGGAAAAACCGACTTCAATGTCGAAATATTAAATTAGTGACAAGTATTCGTTGATTTTATGTTATTTTTTGCTTATCGGCGGTAAATATAAAATGTATATATTTGTATTTTATGTTAATAATATAGCGTAATGGAGGATAAGATATGGCATTTATATCTGGAGAGCTGCTTAATGAAATAAGCATGGCGAATGATATAGTAGATTATGCATCTTCCTTCATGCAGCTAAAAAAAAGCGGCAGGGGCTATATGGCATGCTGCCCGTTTCATAACGAGAAAACACCCTCATTTCATATAGACCGCGACAAGCAGCTTTTTCATTGCTTCGGCTGCGGAGCGAGCGGGAATTTTGTTCAGCTCGTAATGCGGCTGGAGGGTCTTGATTTCCATGATGCAATAAAGCAGATGGCGGAGCGCGCCGGGATAGTCATTCCCGAAAACGGCGTCCGCGAGGTAAACGAAATAACAAGAAAAAAAGAGCGCATTTATGAGATGAATAAAATTGCGGCAAGATTTTTTTACGACACGCTCATGGACCCTGAAAAGGGCAGGGCAGGACGCGAATATTTCGCCGCAAGAAGACTGTCGCGCAAAACGGTTATCAGATTCGGACTTGGCTATTCTCCCGACAGCTATGACGCGCTGCTTGCGGTGCTTAAATCGAGGGGCTATACCGATAATCAGATTGTTGAAGCCGGTCTTGCCGTACCGGGAAAAAGGGGCGCGTATGATAAATTCCGCGGAAGGGTAATGTTTCCTATTATAAATGCGCGGGGAAAGATAATCGGCTTCGGCGGACGAATTTTAGGAAGCGAAAAGCTGCCGGACGGCAAGCGGCTTGCAAAATACCTTAATTCGCCCGAAACGCCGGCATTTGATAAGGGGAGTAATTTGTTCGCGCTCAATCTTGCAAAACATTCAAACGAGAAGGATATAATCCTCTGCGAGGGATACATGGACGTGATAACGGTTCATCAAGCGGGTATTTCAAACTGCGTCGCGACCTTGGGAACGGCGATAACCGAAGCCCAGGCAAAGCTGATGCTGCGGTACGGCAGGGAAATTCTTATATGC
The DNA here is from genome assembly GCA_022509005.1 of Oscillospiraceae bacterium. Classification (GTDB taxonomy): domain Bacteria; phylum Bacillota; class Clostridia; order UBA1381; family UBA1381; genus Ornithomonoglobus. Next base: position 4,534 of record JAFLUC010000021.1, read on the forward strand.
TATGACATGGACGAGGCCGGAACAAAGGCCGCGCTGCGCGCGATTGATATTATAGCGTCCGCCGGCGGAAAATCGAGAGTGATACGCATAACCGGAGCAAAGGATCCGGACGAGTTCATAACAAAATACGGTGTTTCGGGCTTTAAAAAAGCGATAGATAAGGCAATGCCCTCAACAGAATTCAGGATATCTCTCATAAAACGTGAATTTGACCTTAATGATACGGAGGGAAAGGTTCGCTTTGTTGAGGAAACGGCAAAAATTCTTGCCGGACTCTCCGATCCCGTAGAGGTGGAAGCGTACATAAAAAGAACGGTAACAGATACCGGCATTTCTGAGCAGTCGATTTTCGGAAAGTATAAAGAAATAAAAGGGAAAGAAAAAAAGCCGATGCCGGCAAGAGACAGAGAGACCTTCCGCCGCCGTGAGCTGAACCGCGTTAACACGGACAAGGCTCCTGAGGAGAAAGTCACAAGCACAATGCTTGAAGCAGAAAAACGAATTTTATCTCTTATGTCAAAATCAAGACATCTGTGCATGAGAGCTTATGACATAATGAAGCCTGAGGAATTTTCAACGGCTGTATATATAAAGCTCGCCGAGCTGATCCACAAGGAGTCGCAGGCGGGCGGGATTATTGAGCCTGCCTCGATAATAAATGAGTTTTCCGGGAACACGGAAAGCGAAAATCTGGCAGGAGCGGTTTTCTTCAATCGTGAAGAGTATTCCGATGAGGAGAAAACGCTGTATGATTTGATTTATACGGTCAAGCTGAACAAGCTTGACACAAAGATAAAAGCGGCTATGGACCCGCGGGAGATAGGAGAGCTTTTAAAACAAAAGAGCAATCTTGCCGCGGAGCGCAGATCATGGCCGACGAATATTTAACCCGGAGGAGAAGATATGAGTACAGAAAAAGACCTTTCAAAGATGACGCCGAAGGAGCTTGAAGAATATAAGGCAATAATTGAAAAAAAGCGTAAGATCAAGCGTGAATTGCTTGAACGCGGCAAGGAGCGCGGCTATCTCACGTTCAAAGAAATTGCCGATGCGCTTAAGGGCTTTGAGGTCACAACCGAGGAGCTTGAAAAGGCATATGACAAATTTGAAAGTGAGAAGATAGAGCTCGTTGAGGACATGGAAAAGGAGCTTGAGGAGATCGAGGTCACGAAAGAGGAGCTTGAGGATCTTTCTGTTCCTGAGGGCATAAATATTGATGACCATGTAAAGATGTACCTTAAGGAGATAGGTAAGGTAGATCTTCTCACAGCCGAAGAGGAAATGGATCTTGCAAAGAGGATGTCAGAGGGGGACGAGCTGGCAAAGAAGAAGCTTGCCGAGGCCAATCTGCGTCTTGTTGTAAGTATAGCAAAGCGGTATGTCGGACGCGGCATGCTTTTCCTTGATCTTATCCAGGAGGGTAATCTCGGTCTTATAAGAGCGGTGGATAAGTTTGATTATACAAAGGGCTATAAGTTCTCAACCTATGCGACATGGTGGATAAGACAGGCTATAACAAGAGCTATTGCCGATCAGGCGAGAACGATCAGAATCCCTGTGCATATGGTTGAAACGATCAATAAGCTTGTGCGGGTATCGCGCCAGCTCGTACAGGAGCTCGGACGTGAGCCTACTCCGGAGGAGCTTGCGAGAGGACTTAACATGTCGGTTGAGAAGGTTCGCGAGATCTCAAAGATATCACAGGAGCCTGTTTCGCTCGAAACGCCTATCGGCGAGGAGGAGGACAGCCATCTTGGCGACTTCATCCCCGACGATGACGCGCCCGCTCCGTCAGAGGCGGCGAGCTATGTTCTCTTAAAGGAACAGCTTGTTGATGTGCTTAAAACGCTTGCGCCGCGTGAAGCAAAGGTTTTAAAGCTCCGTTTTGGTCTTATCGATGGCAGACAGCGCACGCTCGAAGAGGTAGGCAAGGAGTTCAACGTAACACGTGAGCGTATCCGTCAGATCGAGGCAAAGGCGCTCAGAAAGCTGAGACACCCGAGCAGATCAAAGAAACTTAAGGACTTTTTGGACGTATAATATTATGGAATGGATCAAAGTAACTATATATACAACGAGTTATGGCATTGAGGCCGTAAGCGGCAGACTCATGCAGCTTGGCATAACCGGTCTTGTAATAGAGGATGAAGCAGAGTTCAACGATTTCCTTGAAGAAACAAAGGATTTCTGGGACTATGTTGATGATGATCTCGTGGAGCATATGAAGGGCGAATCACGCGTTATAGCATATGTGAGCGATGATATTTCCGGCAACGAGCTGCTTACCGGAATACGAGGTTCAATGGCGGAGCTTAATGAGCTAAATGATAACGGAGAGTTCGGCAGACTTGAAATAGAGATAGAGGGCACAAGAACCGAGGACTGGGCAAACGTGTGGAAGAAGTATTTCCACCCGATTGAAATCGGGGAGAGGCTTCTCATAAAGCCCGAATGGGAGGAGCTTACCGCGCCTACAGACAGGATCGTTTTTAACATCAACCCGGGCATGAGCTTCGGCACAGGCTCGCACGAAACAACGCAGCTTTGTCTTGAACAGCTTGAAAAATATGTGACACCAGGCTGCCGGATGCTCGATTTAGGCTGCGGCAGCGGCATATTATCGGTTGCATCGATTTTGTTAGGGGCAAAGGAAGCAGTCGCGGTCGATATTGACCCGAACTGTATTGATACCGCGTATGAAAACGCGGCAATGAACGATGTTGATAAGAGCATTTATACCGTTATAAGCGGCAATGTTGTTACAGACCCGGATGTGAAGAAGATCATTTCACAGCATAAATACGAGGTCGTAGCGGCTAACATCGTAGCGGATGTAATTATCGGACTTGCTCCGACTGCGCGAGAGTATATGGCAGATGGCGGTGTATTCATCACCTCCGGCATTATCGACGGCAGACAGGATGAGGTGAAGTCCGCGCTTGAAGCGGAGGGCTTTACAGTCACAGCCATGAACAGACGAAAGGACTGGTGGTCAATTGTCTGCAATTAAAATACATACTACAGGCGGATACAATTTTTATACCATTACAGCAGAAGGAAAAAGCTTTGTAATAGGCGGCGTGCCGGAAAAATATTCGGCGGACTATATAAATATCGCGGCATCGTGCGATGCCGCTGTTTTGCTTACGTCAAAACCGGAATTCACGGGCGGACTCGGCGAGCTGCTCGGGATAAAGCCTGATATAGAGATATACAGCGGCTCGGCGGCGCTCAGGAATATAAAGGAAATATTAAATCGCGAAATAAACGAAAAGCTCATAAAGGATAACATGAGTCTTTGCGGCATCCGGTTTATGGTGATGCCGAATCTGCACTGGGTCGATACTGTTATGGCAATTTATGACGGCGTGCTGTTCCCGGGCGAAGCTTTTTCAGGGTTTGATGGCTCCGCTGTCGGGCTGAAAAAATATTATGACGCGTGTATCGCGGTAAACAAGCCGTACGTGAGATCAGCTGTTGAGCGGCTTATGGACGAGAATATTTCGGCAATCTATCCGGCATACGGAATGACATGCCCGCAAGGCTCGGTATGTATGAGCGCGCTGCCGGAGGAGGTATTTAATAAATATCTCGAATGGTCGGCGGATGCGGAGCATAAAACGCGCACTGCCGCGCTTGTGTATTCAAGCGAATACGGCTATACAAAAGAGCTTGCAATGCGCGCGGAGGCAAAGCTTAAAGAGTATTGTGATGTAACGGTATATGATGTAAAAACCGCTGCGGAGGCGGATATTATAGACGGAGTAAACGCGGCGGATATGCTGATAATCGGCACGAACACAATTAACCGCAACGCGCCGCAGGCTCTGTGGCGGGTTATAACACAAATTGATTTAGTAAATAAAAAGGGTATGCTGTATTTTGTTTTCGGCTCATTCGGCTGGGCAGGAGACGGAATAAGACTTATAGATAAAACGCTCACGGCAATGGGAATGCGCTGCGCTGTAAAGCCGGTGGATGTTCTTTTTAAGCCAACGGAAAAGGATATGGAACGTATAGATAAAGCGATAGAGAGGATAATCGAATATGATAATAAAAATTGCGCAAGGTAACGAGGACATAAAGAAGATCTCAGAGCTGGCAAACGTTATATGGCACGAGTTTTTTACCTGCATTCTGTCAGATGAACAGATAGACTATATGGTAGAAAAATATCAGTCATATCCGGCGATTTTAAAGGCGGTAAATGAGGACGGCTACCACTATTATATGGCATATGACGGCGATGATCTGTGCGGGTATCTCGGAATACATGACGAGGGCGAGGGTACGATCTTTATAAGCAAGGTATATGTAAGATCCGATAAGCGCAAGCGGGGCATAGCGAGCCTGATGCTTGATCGTCTGCGTGAGGATTTCCCGGATGCAAAAAAATGGTATCTCACGGTAAACCGTCATAACAGCGGCTCAATCGCGGTGTACGAAAAGCGTGGATTTTATAAAGCGCGCGAGCAGGTCGCAGACATAGGAAATGGATTCGTGATGGATGATTACGTAATGCAAAAGGATTTCTAAAATAAAAAGGCATTCCGATTCGGAATGCCTTAATTTATGTCTTTCTATAAGCTTACGACCGCTTTTACGGCTGCTTACCGATGTAAGCGAGGATACCGCCGTCAACATAGAGAATGTGACCGTTTACAGCGTTTGAAGCGTCTGATGCAAGGAATACTGCCGGACCGCCGAGCTCATCAGGATTGAGCCATCTTCCTGCCGGTGTTCTTGCGCAGATGAATGAATCGAACGGATGCTGTGAACCGTCCTCCTGCTTCTCACGGAGAGGAGCTGTCTGCGGTGTAGCGATGTATCCGGGTCCGATACCGTTACACTGGATGTTGTACTGACCATACTCAGCACAGATGTTTCTTGTGAGCATCTTAAGACCGCCCTTAGCAGCAGCATAAGCTGAAACTGTCTCACGGCCGAGCTCTGACATCATTGAACAGATGTTGATGATCTTACCATGACCCTTTTCGATCATGCCCGGAATAACTGCCTTTGAAACGATGAACGGACCGTTGAGGTCGATATCGATTACCTTTCTGAACTGTGCGGCAGTCATCTCGCACATCGGTATTCTCATGATGATACCTGCGTTGTTAACGAGAATATCAATAATACCAACTTCTTCCTTGATCTGTGCAACCATTGCATTAACAGCGTCCTCGTCTGTTACGTCACAAACATAACCATGAGCCGGGATGCCTGCTTCCTTATAGTTAGCAAGACCCTTATCAACTGCTTCCTGGCTGATATCGTTAAAAACGATTGTAGCGCCTGCTGCAGCGAAAGCTGAAGCGATACCGAAGCCGATACCATATGAAGCGCCTGTTACGAGAGCAATCTTGCCCTCAAGGCTAAAACTATTTGCCATTTTATTTTCCTCCTGTTTATATATTTAATATTAAAATATTAACGAATTAAATTAACCCAACGGTGTGGGGCGATATATGAGATGAGCGAAGTTATCCTCAATATCTCTGAACCAATATGTCTTAAGACCCTTTGCATTCTCCGAAACGTCATGAACCTCTGTAACGCGCTCGTCAGCCTTAAGCACCGGCACGATCTCGTCAAACGCCTCTGATGTAACAGAAAACGCGAGATGACGGATTCCTGCTGATTTCTCAACATCCTCAGGCTTGTCTGCCTGAGCTGAAACGAACTCGATCATGCTGCCGTCCTCGAACTGTAAGAAATATGTACCCTTACCGTTATCATAAACGACCTTGCCGCCGAAAACCTTCATATACCAGTCCTTAAGCGCGGCTGTGTCATATGAAACGATCGCAACATGCTCAATACCTGTAATTGCCATAGTAATTACCTCCTGATTATAATTATCTTAGTATAATTATAACATATAAAAGCAGAGATTTCAAGATACCTTTGGCAATTTTACAAAAAAAATCTATTGACTTATATTAAGAATATGATATAATAAGGTTAATACGAAATTCATGGAGGACAAATAATTTGAAAAAGCTTATATTAACAATGTCCGCTGTTCTGGTTATCTGCACAGCTGCAGCGGGATGCGGGAAAAAGGCCGCACCGGCGGCAGAGAATGAGTCTATGGAACAAGTTCCGACAAATGAAGCCGCACTCGGCTGGGACAATACTCAGGACGGCTTTGACGAGGTATGGGATTTTGCAAATGAAATATTTATCGGCAGGGTGCAGTCACATCAGTATTATACAGAGAACGGGCTGCCAAATACAGCTGTAACCGTAATTATAGAGAACCCTATCAGAGGCGGAGCCGAGGGTGAAACACGGGTTATTACCTACAGCGGCGGTGAGCTTAACGGCGAATTCTACGCGTCAACAAGCACTGTTATACCGGCTGACGGCGGTGAATATCTTTTTCTCTTAGAGCCGGAAATGGCAGGAGATCAATATAAATACCCCTGCGGCGGATATCAGGGCACGTATAAGGTGAGCGGCAATACTTACGACAGCGTTATAGAAGTATTTAATGAGAATAATCTTCTTGAATCGGAAATACTCGGTGAACCGATATCACAGCTTCCGTACTGACGATACAAATAAAGCACCTGCGGCGCAGGTGCTTTATTATTTATGCTGTTATTTTATAACGTTTCCTCGTCCGTTTTCCTCGTCCTCTTCGCTTATTGTATTCTCAATAACCTTAACCGCCTGAGACGCGAGGTTTATAAGCGTGTCCTTCTGAACCTGACTGTTGCCGGAGCCTGCCATGATTTTGATATAGCAGCCGCGGTCATAAACGCATATATACGGATACGCGATATAGCAGTCCTTGCCTATATCGGGCTCGGTAACTATCTCGCTGTCGCTTCTGCGGATGCGGTTCATCTCGTAATCATTCCAGACCTGATCCGTAGAAAGAGAATCTGAAAACTGTTCGATCCTGACTGAAACCGGATCGGCATCTCCGGGTGTTTGTGAAACATATGTCACTGTCCGCGCGACTCCGTCATAGTCAGTATCCGGTGACATTACCATATCAGTGCCTGTTGCTTCCCGCGCCATTTCAAGAGTAACAACCGCTTCAGGAGCGATAATCTCAATATCTGCTGTTGCCCTTGTTGCGCCCTTCTTTCCGCACGCTGAAGCCGAAACAACAAGACATGCACACATAAGAACTGATACAAGCTTTTTCATAATTCTTATCTCTCCGTATTATTTCAATGCTATTGCTTCCTTAGCCTTTGCGACCATATTTTCAGCCGTTAAGCCGTACTCTACAAAAAGCTCTGCCGGCTTACCGCTCTTGCCGTAGCGGTCTGTGCCGATGATCTTAACCGGACACGGAGCGTTTGCGCATACGACCTCAGTTACCGCGCTGCCTAAGCCGCCCATGATATAATGTTCCTCAGCCGTTACTATCGCGCCTGTTTCCTTTGCAGCCTTTGTTATTATCTCCTCATCGATCGGCTTGATCGTATGGATATTGATAACTCTTGCGCTGATGCCTTCTTCTGCGAGCATGTCCGCAGCCTTTAAAGCCTCCTGAACCATAAGACCTGTCGCGATAATCGTAACATCCTTGCCGTCACGAAGCTGCACGCCCTTGCCAAGCTCAAACTTGTAATCCTCCGGGTTCACGTCCTCAACTGCAAGTCTGCCGAATCGCATATAAACCGGACCCTCGTGATCGATTGCCGCCTTAACAGCAAGCTGCGCCTCTATATCGTCCGCGGGGTTAAGGATAACCATGCCCGGGATCGTTCTCATAAGCGCGATGTCTTCAAGACACTGATGCGAAGCGCCGTCCTCGCCGACTGAGATACCCGCGTGAGTAGCGCCTATTTTAACATTAAGCTGCGGATAGCCGATTGAGTTTCTTATCTGCTCAAACGCGCGTCCTGCCGCAAACATTGCAAACGTTGAAGCAAACGCTGTCTTTCCGCATGCTGCGAGACCTGCCGCAACGCACATCATGTCAGCTTCTGCGATACCGCAGTTTATAAATCTTTCGGGATAAACCTTCTTGAATGTATCTGTCTTTGTTGACTTTGAAAGGTCCGCGTCAAGAACTACTATGTTCTCATCTGCGCCGTATTTAACGAGCGCGTTACCGTATGATATTCTTGTAGCTGTCTTTGCCATTATAAACTCGCCTCCAGTTCTGCATTCTTCGCTTCAAGCTCTGCAATAGCCTGATTATACTGCTCCTCGTTCGGCGCTGTTCCATGCCATGCCGCCTGATTTTCCATGAATGATACGTTCTTGCCCTTGACCGATTTCATAATTACAGCTGTCGGCTTGCCCTTGCATGCCTTTGCTTCGTTTACCGCTCTTTCAAGATCGTTATAGTCATGAGCGTCAGCGATAACCACGTTCCAGCCAAATGCCTCAAACTTCTTGTCGATCGGTGTCGGGTTCATAACCTTTGTGATATCACCGTCGATCTGGAGACCGTTGTTGTCAATGAAAATTGTGAAGTTGTCCAGCTTATAATGCGGAGCGAACATCGCCTGCTCCCAGACCTGTCCTTCCTCAAGCTCGCCGTCGCCAAGGATTGAGTAAACTCTGTAATCCTTGTTGTCAAGCTTTGCCGCAAGCGCCATGCCGCCCGCGATACATACGCCCTGACCGAGTGAGCCTGTTGACATATCAACTCCCGGAACCTTTTTCATATCAGGGTGTCCCTGTAAGTAGCTGTTGATGTTTCTGAAAGTCTTACAGTCCTCAACAGGGAAGAAGCCTCTCTCTGCCAATGTGCCGTAAAGCGCCGGAGCCGTGTGACCCTTTGAAAGAACAAATCTGTCTCTGTCCGGGTTTTTCGGGTCCTCGGGATCTACGTTCATAACCTCAAAGTAGAGGTATGTGAGAACATCAGCGATTGAAAGCGAACCGCCCGGGTGTCCTGCCTGCGCGGTGTACACGCCCTCGAGAGCGTGCTCGCGCACTCTGTTTGCGATAATAGCTAATTCTGTAGCTCTTTTTGCATCCATTTCTTAAATTTCCTCCTTAGAATTATGTTTGATGTAATTATTATACCGCGTCATATACGAGCTTTAAAAGCTCCTCTAATCGCTCAGATTTTCCGCTGACGTACAGCCAGCCTAAAAGCGCCTCAAAGCCTGTCGCGCGTCGGTATTCGCCCACGTCGGCATTTTTAGGTACTGTATACGATTTCGTATTCCTGCCGCGCTTATATGCGGCAAGCTCCTGTTCGCTGAGGATAGGCTCAATGAGCCTAACCGCTTCGCTCTGGCCGTGCGCGCAGACACGCTTGCTTGCGCTCTCGTGCAGCTTATGCGCGCTCATACCTCCATGCTCGGCGATAAGCCTTGACCGTACATACAGATCATTTAAAGTATCGCCTATAAATGCCAGAACGAGCGAATTATATTCATTCGGGTTTTTATCAAAAGCTATACCTAAATCTATCATTGGGCAAAGCTCCACTTAACTCCGTCTTTTGTATCCTTAAGGATTATGTTCATTTCCTTCAGCTTGTCGCGGATAGCGTCGGCGGTTGCCCAATCCTTTGCGGCTCTTGCCTCGTTGCGCTTGTTTATAAGCTCCTCTACCTCCGCGTCAAGCGACTTCTTTGTTTCTTTTACAAATAAGCCCAGAACGCCGCCAAGCTCGCGTATGAGTGATAGCGCAAGCGATATAGCCTCCTTGCCGGAATCCTTTGTTATCTCCGTGTTTGCCGTATATACAAGGTCGAATATTACCGAGATAGCGTCGGCGGTGTTCAGATCATCATCCATTGCGGCGCGGAATTTATCGCGTGAGCCGAGAAGTTTTGCTGAAAGCTCCGTATCACACGGCTTATCCTCTGCGCTCTCTGAAAGGAATTCGAGGTTTTCAATACATGTATAAACACGCTCAACCGCTGATTTTGCCTGCTCCATGAGGGTATCGGCAAAGTTGATCGGGCTTCTGTAGTGCGCCGAAAGCATGAAGAAGCGGATGATCTCACCGTCGTATTCCTTTAAGATGTCACGGACGGTAAAGAAGTTTCCGAGTGATTTGCTCATCTTTTTGCCGTCTATGTTTATATAACCGTTATGCATCCAGTAGTTTGCAAACGGCTTGCAGTTTGCGCATTCGCTCTGTGCGATCTCGTTTTCGTGGTGCGGGAAGATAAGATCCTGACCGCCTGAGTGCAGGTCTATTGTCTCGCCGAGGTACTTATTCGCCATTGCCGAGCATTCTATATGCCAGCCGGGTCGTCCCTCGCCCCACGGGCTCTGCCAGAACGGCTCGCCTTCCTTCTTCGCCTTCCATAAGGCGAAGTCCATCGGGTCATTCTTGTGCTCGTTAACGTCAATTCTCGCGCCCGCTTCAAGCTCTTCAAGCGGCTGCTTTGAAAGCTTGCCGTATTCTGTGAATTTCTTTGTTGAGAAATACACATTGCCGTCCACGTTATACGCGTAGCCGTTATCAACAAGCTTCTTAACGGTATCAATAATAGCGTCAATATTCTCCGTAGCCTTTGGGTGGATTGTAGCCTTATTAACGCCGATTGCCTGCGCGTCCTTATAATACTCGTCAATGAATCGTTCGCCGAGCTCCTTTACGGTGATGCCCTCGTCATTTGCGCGCTTGATCATCTTGTCGTCTATATCGGTGAAGTTCTGAACAAACGTCACCTTGTAGCCGATATATTCAAGATAGCGGCGCATTGTGTCAAATATAATGAACGGTCTCGCGTTGCCTATATGAAAATAATCATACACCGTAGGACCGCACGAATACATCTTTACATTGTCCTTATCTATCGGGACAAATTCCTCTTTTTTTCTTGTCAAGGTATTATATATCTTCATTTACAATTCCTCTTAATAAAAAATATTATACTGAAACTAATTATATCATCTAACTTACGAAAAAACAACTGTTTTATTAAAAAATTTTTGATTTACCGGCTTTTTGTTTAATTCGATAATAATCGCCATGAAAAGTGGAAATTATTTTGTTGATTCGCTTGAAATTTCCGTTAGTATATGCTAAAATATATTTAACAGATTAATCATAATTTCAGCAGAGAAACAAATGTTTTAAAAGAGAGGTAATATACAGAATGAAGCTGCTTGAATCAGGAGAAATGTATCTTGAAACAATACTGGTATTAAAGAACAGATACGGTTATGTGCGCTCGATAGATATAGCGCACGAGATGAATTTTTCAAAGCCGAGCGTATCCCGCGCGGTAGCGCTGCTTAAAGAGGACGGATATATTGAGAATGACCCGCACGGAATGATCCTTCTCACCGATAAAGGAATGGCAATCGCCGAGAAGATCTACGACCGGCACAAAACGCTCACAAAGTATTTCGTATGGCTCGGCGTGAGTGAGGAAACAGCTCAGAAGGACGCGTGCCGCATTGAGCATATAATCAGTCAGGAGAGTTTTGACAAGATAAAGGAACAGCTGCCGGAATCACTAAGATGAAGCGCAAAGCGGGAGATATTGAGTACGAGCTGACACTAAAGCGCATAAAGAACGTGAATATGCGAGTAAGAACGGACGGAAGCGTCAGTGTGTCGGCGCCATATGGAACAGACAGGGGCTTTATAGATGATTTTGTCCTGTCGCGGAAGCGGTTTATAGCTGCTGCAAGAAGGAAAATGAGCATAAGACAGCCTGTGCCGGAGATAACGGCGGATAAAGCCGCAATTTATGCGAAGCTCTATGATGTATTGCAAAAAACATACAAGAGATTTTCGGAATACGGCTTTGCCATGCCCGAGCTGCGGATAAGGAAGATGAAAAGTCAATGGGGCAACTGCCGCAAGGAGCGGGGGATAATAACGCTTAACGCGTATCTGTACGGACTGCCGCCCGAATGCATTGAGCTGGTAGCAGCGCACGAGCTGTCGCACATGATAGAGGCCAATCATTCGCCGGCGTTCTATTCCGTGCTCACCAAAGCCATGCCCGACTGGAAAAGCCGCGATATGGAACTGAAAAAATTTCGGTTAAAGTGTTGACATATTTCATTTAAAATAGTATAATAATAGTGTAAAGACGGGCAACAGAGAGTGTTCGTCAGGTGTTGACGTAAGATGTTGTGTCAGCGTGCCGCACTTATTGAGCCTTTGAAGGGTTGTATGTAGACCTCAAGCTGACTTATGCATGCAGGACGTGCAGACAGAAAACATTCAGACGAAGCTCTGCATTTTGCAGGGCTTTTCTTTGTACTGCGGAGGATTTTATGGATAAGTTGCAAGAACGCGCTGCGGCTTTTAAAAGGCTGATGAATTATAAATACAATATTAAGCTCGGAAGAAAAAATCAATTATATGAATTTACTATTGATTTTCAAAAGAACGATTTTTTTCATTTGATCGGATTACAAAAGCTTATTGATTTACGTTTCCTGAAACGTTCCGCCGAGCATATCTTTAATGAATGTCTTAAAGGGAATATTACATATTCGATGATAGCCAAAAGTCAATATTTTAATGAACTCGGGTATAGATTTGAATATTTTAATCAGCTTGAAAGTATACTGGACAGTAATAATCTAATCTTTAAGTGTAATAAAAATTCAATGCAGATATACTCGAGGATTGCTGCCGACTATATGTTACAACATAAGAAAGAAGATTTATTATTCTATCTGTTTACGGCACAAAGGAATAAGGCAAATACTCAGTTTTGTAAATCATTTTTTGAAAACAGTACAACTGATTATTCGCGCGGACAAACACGTCTGACATTGCTTTATAAAGAAAAAGTCAACATTAAGACAGAAGAACGACAAATACAATATGACAGATTGACAGCTAATAAAAAGGACAAGCCTAATATTAAATAATTTAAGGGGGTATTCAAATGAATTTTTGTAAAAAACCGATAAGCGCGCTGCTTGCAGCGGTAGTTTTCGCGGCAGGCTTGCCGGGTGTAATCGCTGAGGATACAGCGGAAAATCTGTTAGGGAACGGCGGATTTGAAAATGCAGCTCTTACAGAATCCGACTGGCGCTTTACCGGCACTGAAAAAAACTGGTATATTGCCGGCGGCGGTGAATTGACAACGGCGCAGAAAAAGAGCGGCAGCTATTCTGTAAAGCTTAATCAGGCGACAGTCGGACAGAGAGTGTCGCTTAGTGCTGGTGTGACATATACGCTCACGGCGTCGGTTATGGCTGATTCCACCACAAGCTCGCCGGTTATGGGATTCTTTGACGGAGCAAATGAATGGCCGTCAAGTAACCCGGTAAAGCAGACAAGCATCAGCGCAACAACGGAATGGAAAGAGGTTACGCTTGATTTTGAATGCGGAACATCACAGGACTATGTAATATGTCTGATGACATGGGATGATTCGGTGAATGTATATTTTGATGATGTAACGCTCACCGCATCGGAGCCGGCGGACACCGGAACCGGTATAATAAACGGCAGCTTTTCAAACGGCACCGAGGGCTGGACTATATCGGACGAAAGCGCGGCGTCTGTCACGGACGGAGTACTGACAGCATCGGGAACCGTAAGAGTAAGTCAGACGGTCACAGAACTGGAAAATGGTACATATAATTTTATTGCGTACGCTGCAAACAGCGATATCCAGGAAACCGGTATAAGCTATTTCTACGCAAAATCACCGGGGCATGTTATGGCGTCCACATCAATTCCCGAAAACAGCGGACTGCAAAAGATTATCGTGCCGAATGTGACTGTTGAGGACGGCACATGCGATATAGGTCTTTATCTTAACGGTTCGGCGGCGGTAACGCTTGATAATATTTCCTTTGAGAAAACGGAATCAACGCGCCTGCCGTTCTATAAGGGCGGAGAAATATCGAAGCTTACGTATCTTGAGGATAAGAACACAAAGTTCTACCGCGCCGATGGCACACAGGCAGACGCGCTTCAGATCATGGCGGAGAACGGCTTCAACATGGCGAGAATACGTCTTCTTGACGACCCCGGAAAGGGTCACGGCGACGGAACGTATTATCTTCCGGCGGGATATATGAACGAGGCGGATTGTCTTGAGCTTGCCCGCCGTGCGAAGGATAAGGGCATGGCGATTGAGTTTACAATCGCGTATTCCGACTACTGGGTAGACGGCGAAAAGCAGTATATGCCGCATAAGTGGCAGGAGGAAATAGACGAGAAGGGAATCACAGCAACCGCGGATATTGTTTCATATCTTGAAAATAAGGTTTATGAATACACAAAGGATATTCTTGAAAAGCTGATTGAGCAGGGAACGTGTCCCGAGTATGTTTCGATAGGAAACGAAATGCAGTGCGGAATATTGTTCGGTCATTGGTCAGATAAAAGCGCGCTGTATTATAACGAGACTTATCAGACAAGGTTCTTAAAGGCGGGCGCAAAGGCGGTTCGAGAGATATCACCGGAGTCGAAAATAGTTCTACACAGCCATAACGGCGGACTTGTGAGCAAGGAAACCTTGTTTATGAAGTTTGTTAAAAATGTTGATTTTGACGTTATCGGCGTGTCATACTATCCGTATTATAACGCGAATGTTTCGATTGATACTGTTGTAAGCGAATTCAATTCGTTTATTAACACCTATAACAAGGACGTTCTCATAATGGAGACCGGCTATAACTGGAACCAGTACAAATACGGCGGCAACTGGGAAGGGCAGCTTCAGGACAGCGGATATTATCAGAACATCTATGGCGAGTCCAAAGAGGGACAGCGCGCATTTTTGACGGAGCTGTATTCAAAGCTCAAGCAGGTTGCGGGCGGACGCTGCATAGGCGACCTTTATTGGGATCCGATAATGGTAAATCAGAGCGGCGTCGGCTGGGCTGAAAAAGAAAGTAATGATAAGACGGATTCAGAGGTTGTTTCTAATTCGACCATATTTGATTTCAGCCACAAGGCTGTACCCGGTCAGCTTGCAATGAAGTATAACACAGACGCAAACGATAAGCTGAATATAACAGGAAAAATAACAAGCGGCGGAAAGGCTGTTACGGAAAAGGAAGTATCATTTACCGTAAACGGCAGCCAATACAATGTCACTACAGATAAATTCGGTGAATATATCGTTTCGGTTGCGTATCCGTCGAGCGAAAAGCTGAGTATTGCCTTAAAGGGCAGCAGTACGATATATGATGAGGACGCAGTATATGACAGTGTTCTGATGGGCGGATTTGATTTCACGGACTTTGACTCAAGCACAGATCCGGATCCGACACAAACACCTATCCCGACGGCGCCGCCTACGGAAATTCCAACGGCTACGCCTACTGCACCGCCTACGGAAATTCCGACGGCTACGCCTACTGCACCGCCTACGGATACCCCGACAGCACCTCCTACGGAAACACCGGATGAAGCGTACATATCGGATATAGAGGTGACGACGGATGAAGGAAAAATAATCTATGAGGTGCAGTATGATTCCAAAGGAGACTCGGCCCTGTTCATTGTCGCATTGTATAACGAGGACGGCGCATTGATAGGCTGCCGCATAAACGAAAGCAGCTCATCGTTTGAGAGAGTGATAAATGATGCAGGCGCAAAATATATAATAAAGGCATTTTTATGGGAAGCAGAACACTGTCGCCCGCTGTGTAAAGCAAAGGAAAAATCCATATTGATATCAGGAGGTTGATTGATATGAAAAAAAGAAATATTATTTCAGCTGTTGTATTGTCTATGATATTGCCGTCATTTGCCGGCTGCGTAAGTTCGGGCGGAACGGCAGAGGCACTGCAGAAAGAAACGTATCGGTTCGGTCGCTGCTATGAAGTTGAAGACGGCGTTATCATGACTACAGAATTCGCAGGTACAAATGGAGGTATACGTTTTATTTCTGATGATTTTAAAATAAAGTCTCTTCCGAAATCTGTAAAGGATGAGGGCGACGCGTCAAAATTTACCGTTTATGCCGGCAAAATATATTTTCTTGTTCATGCACCGGGTTCGGAAATTATGCCGGGATCTATCTATTCATGTGATATGAATGGCAAAAAAATGACTGAGATCGTGAACAATGCATCCAGTGAGTCAAGCTGCTATATTAAGAACGGATATATATATTATGACAATACCGATTACGATAGTGATGGTGAAAAGGGAATATACAGAGTAAAAATTGACGGGAAGGATAAAAAGAATATCGTGCCCGGTATGCATATAGAGGAGATCAATGATGACGGTCTGATCTGTCTGGAAGAAAAAAACGTGGACGGAACGTATGAGTATGTTCATTACTCCTGCGATTTTGACGGCAGTAATCTTAAGGAATGTGAATATGAATCGCCCTTGTACAATGAAACCGGAGCGACATTCCGCAGTGAGGGCATACAATACACAATAAACGGAACCGGAGAGATATTTATAGAAAAAGAAGATGGTTCCATGGAGCGGGTTGCAGAGTTTGAGCTTGACAGAGCAAAATATGAGAGATTAAGCATTTTCTATGTAAAACCAGATAAAGTAATATATGGTATTTCCTCTTTCGATGGTGAGAATGCAACTCAAACGCTGTACAGATTACCGAAATAATAATACGGCATGGCAAATAGCCAAAAATTTTGGTAATAAAAATATTGCCAAGCTCTTTTGCAAAAGGGTTATTTGGTACTTTAATACAAACACCTGATACTTCTGGATCCCCTTATCTTAGAGGTTCAGGCGGTGCTACAGCGCAATGGCAGTGCAGAGAGAATAGGACTTTCAAAAGATATGCCGCAGTCCGATGGCGGTTAAATACAAAATGAAAGGAAGATGATTATGAAAAAAACGAACCGGTTCAGGAAGTACAGCATATCGGCGGTATTCTGTATCGCCCTGCTTCTATGCTCATTTATGACCTTATCAGCAGGCGCGGCCAATGAACTCCTTTATACGGAAGGCTATTATACTTATATTATAGAAAATAACGAGGCAACGATTACAAAAGCAGATGCTTCACTTTCCGGTGAGGTTGAGATTCCGTCAACGCTTGGCGGTTATACTGTTACTGCTATCCGCTATAACGCATTTGAGAAGAACGACAATATTACTAAAGTCACTATCCCAGACAGCGTTAAATCCATTGGATCTTTCGCATTTTGGTATTGCAGTAATTTGAAAGAGGTATATATACCTGACGGTGTTGAGAAGATTGGAAAATCCTCATTCAGATATACCGGTCTTACAAGTGTAAATATTCCGGGCAGCGTTAAGACAATCGAAAGTATCGCATTTTCCGAGTGTAGGAATCTGGCAAGTATTACGCTTTCTGAGGGAATTGAATCCATAGAAAGTCAGGCTTTTGACTATTGCGCAATGTCTGAAATTGTCTTTCCGGACAGCGTTACAACGATTTCAAGCGCCGTGTGTCAAAGCTGCCATAATCTAACCACAGTCAAACTGGGAAATAACGTCACAACCATAGAAAGAGGTGTTTTTAATAATTGCGACAAGCTTACTGAAATCACGATACCTGACAGCGTTACATCTATTGGTGATACCGCGTTTGCACGTACAGCTCTTAGCGAAATCACCATACCGGATAGTGTTACAACTATAGGCGCATATATGTTTGAGGAGTGTGGTGACTTGACAGATGTCACTCTGGGAAAAGACATTACCATTCTTCCAAGAAACCTGTTTTTTAAGTGCCGCAAATTGAAAAACATCATGATTCCTGATGGGATCACAACTCTGGGAGATTATGTTTTCAGTTATACCGGTATAGAAAATATTACAATTCCTGATAGCGTGACATCTATTGGAAAATGCGCGTTTCGCTACTGCAGCGATCTGACAGATATTAGGATTCCGGATGGCATATCAGTTATATCAGATAGTATGTTTGCAAATTGTGAAAAGCTGAAAGAAATCACTATTCCGGCAAGCGTGACAAAGATTGAAGACTGGGCGTTTAATAATTGCAACTCTCTTACAGATATATATTTCAAAGGCACAGAAGATCAATGGAAAAAAATCTCAATTGATAACACTTACAATAGCAATGACAAGATAAAGAATAACCCCAAGCTTACAATACATTATCTTATGCCGGCAATGGCGATAAACACATTTGTCGCAAATATCACCAGCGAAACAGACGCGGAAGCGAATATAACCCCCGGTACAAAGGCAACGGCGGTTCTTTCCACGATCACCCCGAATGATGATACAGTGACAAAGATCACATGGATATACGGCGATAAAGAAGCAGTATATGATTCCGAATCCGATAGTTGTACGATCTTATCAGGCCCCGGCGCAGTGCTGTTCGGACTTATACTTGATTGGGGAATGGAAGAGATTCCTACAGATTTCAATAATCTGAGTGCGAATACGGTAATCCCTGAGACTGTGCTTATAACTAAAATTGAATAGGAGGTACCCGCAATGAAAAAGAAATATATTGATCCTGAAATTCATACATCTGTATTTGATAACGAAAACATAGTAACGACAACGTCAGACGCAACTATATCGGCTGCGAAGTACGCAGAGAAAAACGCTGCGACGGTATTTGGCACTGACGACTTAAAATCTGCGATTGTATTTTAATACATACGAAAATCCCCGGCTTTGCCGGGGATTTTATGCTATTCATTACTGTACTCCAATAGCGCTCATCTCAGCTATCTCGCACGGCTCGTCATCGAGCAGCTCGAGCTTGATTGAGTCAACGTATTTCGGCACGGAGAATATGAACGTCTGCGCGTCATCGCTGCCGTCGCTTGTCGCTTCGATTACGTTCTCCCAGCCGTCGCGGTTTGAAGGATCCTTCTGGTCCTCCTCAGGAATATCATAGCGTGTATAAATTCTGAACGGATGCTTCTTTCCGTCTGCGAACTTGATTACAACCGCGCTTATCGGGTTTCTGTCAGTCCGCATCATGATTATACCCTTACCGTTTGACTTCCATGTGGTGTCATAGTTGAGATCACATGCAGCCTTCGCGTCGCCCTCGCTTGCGTATGCCTGCGTTACGCCGGCCTGTGTTCCGAGCATCTTTTCGCCGTTTTTGTACACCTTATCGCCCTTCGGCTGCAATGCCTTTGCGCTCTTTATCGTTTCCAATATCGCGTCAGCATCTGATACCACTTCAATATCGCTTATCACGATAACTCCGTTATCGTTCCATTCAACCTTTTTATTAAGAGCCTCGGCTGCCATTCTGAGCGGGATAAATGTTCTGTCGCCGGTTATTTCAGGCGCGGTATCCATAACCTTTGCAGCACCGTTTACGGTGTAATCCGTGCTGTCTATTATCATTACGACCTCGGCTTCAGGGCTTTGAATTTGCACTGCTCTCGCTTCTGCATCCCATGTTACATACGCGCCGAATGCTTCTGATATAAAGCGGATCGGAACCATTGTTCTTTCGTTTACGATATAAGGAGCGAGTGTGTTGTCAGTGCCGTCAATGTAGTACGGCGCGCCGTTTATAAGCGCCTTGGGCTGATCTATCGCAAGCTCAACCGTCTCACCTGTATAGAGGTCTGCTATATTCCATTCCTTTTTTGCAAGATCCGGGTTTCTTATCTCGTTTCCGTCCGCGTCAACAACATAAACCTGCGGCACGGGGATCGTCTTTGTGTCGTAGCCTAAATTGTAGTCAACATGTGTAGGCTGGTTATAGCCCACGTTCTGAACGGCTACTGAGACTCTGTACTGATCATCCGACATAAGAGTAGGTATTCTGTAACCCGTCGGGATTGTTGTTGTGTAAATTCTGAGCTCGGTGTTATCGAGTGTCGGATAGATTACCTCCTCGCGCCAGTCGCCTAAAATATCGGCGGTGAGCGACGGGGTTGATTTTGCGGCGTTGTTCGAGTGACATTCCGAAGCCGAGAATATATCCTCAACCTTATATGTGTACGGATTGTACTTTGAAATATTCACGCCGTCCTGAATCTCGCGTCCGAGATCGCCGTCCCACCATGCCAGGAAGTTTGCGGGTATGCTGTAATTATCGGTTATGATCTCACCGTTCGCTGCTATAAGCAGTCCGATTGACGACCAGCTCTCAGCGCCCGGATGTGTCGGGTCAATATCGTCGCTGCCGCCGCGTCCTACGTCAAGAGCTGTTTTCGGTGATGACCATAAGATCTCGCCGGTTCTCGCGTCCTTCATCTGGTGTCCGTACGCTCCGCTCTCGTGAACCGAGAAAATTTCAAGTCCCGGGCGGTCGGGGATGAGGTCGCCCATATGCTGCGCGTCACCGTGATATAATTTCTCATTGGTATAGAGCGGTGTTCCGTCATCATCAAACGTAATCGAACCGAATATGATCTCATCTTTTCCGTCATAGTCCACGTCCGCAACGCATAATGAATGGTTGCCCTTGCCCTTGTACAATTTCGCTTCCTCGGGATCCATGAAATCAGTATCAAATATCCAGTCGTTTACTATCTTATTATCCTTCATGCTGTATGCCGCGAGAACTGTTTTCGCGTAATAGCCTCTTGCGAACATCATTGACGGAGTTTCGCCGTCCTCGTAGAACACGCACGCGTTATAGCGCTCGGAACGGTTGCCCCAGTCGTCATCCCATGAGCTGATATCCCACTTCACGCCGTCACGCTCGCCGACAGACTGCGGATAGTAATCAGTTGTATCAATAATCGCGCCTGTTTCGCCGTCAAATACTGTTAAGTACAGCGGACCGCTCAGGTTCTTGCCGTTGATGTCACGCCAGTCCTTTGTGCCGTCGCCGATCACAGTACCATCGCCGGCAACTGTGCCGTCAGCGGTACGCATTGCAACCTCGCCCTTGCCGTCATTGTTGAAGTCCGCGCAGAGGAACTGCGTGTCATGCGCGCCGCTTCGCGCGTTTATGCCGAGGTCGATTCTCCACAGCCTTGTGCCGTCGAGCTTGTACGCGTCAAAGAGCGTGCTGCCTGTCGCGCCTAAGTGCGAGCTGTCGCGCGAGTTTGTCGGATCCCATTTCAGTATGATCTCAAGCTCGCCGTCTCCGTCAAGGTCAGCCACAGAGCAGTCGTTTGCGTTATATCCGTAGTTTTCCTCTTTGCCGTCCGGAAGTGTTACGGTTCCGCCCTTAGGTGCTTCAAGCTTGATGCTGATATAGTCCTTATTAAGCAAAGCGGTATCTTTGCACTTGTCGCCTTCCTCGCCGTTTATTACCGGAGCAACGCTGTACTTGTCACCGGCTTTCGCGTCATAGTCTATGTAGTTTGTCTTATTAAGCGGCTCAGCGTTAAGCTTCTCGCCGTTTTTATAGAGATTATAGAGTGTGTCCGCGCTCTCCGTGCCGAGCCAGCGCCATGAGATAAAGCCGTAAGCATCTGTTGAAACAGCGACAAGACCTCTGTCAAGATTCTCCATTCTTCTCTGGATATCAGGACGGTTATCTATAAGCTTCTGCGTTTCACTGCCGTTTGAAACATCCTTATGAACCGTAAGCTGCTCCGGCGCGGGCGGTACATCGCCGATCTCAGTGTATTCCGCGTCAGCCGTGTCGTTTAAAAGCTCCTCTCCGTCCGCTGTTATAACAACGTTATCCACATACGCGTATGCGCCCGGATCTGTCTGATACGGTGTGTAGCCGATGCGGGTCACAGGCTCTTTTTCGTCCGAATACGCATAGCCGCCGCCTTCAACCTCGATATACACTTCGCCGTCCTTATACACGGTCATTTTATTGTCTTTCCATTCAAGCTTGAAATTATGCCATTCCTTCTTTATGGAAACATATTCTCCGCCCTTTGTGAACTTTTTCTCGTCATTCACAAGTCCCTCAGTAACAGCAGTCGAACCGCTGTCGGGGAAGAAGTATATACCTGTTATGCCGTTTCCGAACTTATCGGTCGTTCCGGTATAGAACGCGTAGCGGAAGCCCTTGGACATTCCGTACCAGTCAAATGAAACAGCCCATTCGTCTTTCATAGTATACTTTCCGTTCTCGTTATTGTACAGATATGACGAAGGTATGTCTATATACGGATTTGTTCCTTTGACTACATCATTACCTCTGTCTGTGTCAAATCCGTTAAGGAAAAACACATTTCCCTTGTCCGCGCCTGTCGGATCGGAAATAACCTCAAGCCCGCCGTAGCCGCCGTAAATGCTGAGCGGTGAATCGTCCGCTGCCGCCGCAGGCAAAGCGGTAAACACGCCGGCAAGCATTGAGGCTGCCGCCGTAAGGCTTATCAGCTTGTTCAGTTTCATAAATTAATTCCTCCTAGGTTGCATAGGCGAGTAGCGATTGCGTTGCGCAGCAACAGCACAGCAGTCCGCGACCAGCCATTTTTATTTGATGTATCTATTGTATCACATTATATATCGATTTTCAATTACCATTTTAATGTATAAACGTTTAAAAAGCCGATTAATTTGTATATTATACTTGCATAAATATTCAAAAAATGATAGAATAATAATATCTATTATTATCGGATAAATTAATATCAAAAGGAGAAATGATATGAAGCTAAAAAAAATCACATGCGCGGCTATGGCAGCAGCTGTAGCAGTCAGCACCGGCTCGCTTACGCTGCCGTTATCACCGGTCGCAGCGGCTACGGCAAGCGCTACGGTTGTACGGCTTGACCCGTCAAACGCGTCGCCGTTTAACGATGGCAGGTTTGAGGGCTGGGGTACCGCGCTTTGCTGGTGGGCAAACCGTTTGGGCTACAGCGAGGAGCTTACCAATCAGGCAGCGGAGCTGTTCTTTTCGGACGAGGGTCTGAGCCTGGACATCGCGCGCTATAACATAGGCGGCGGCGATAATCCGTCACATAATCACATCACCCGCTCCGATTCGGCAGTCCCGGGCTATTGGGCAAGCTATGAGCTTACCAACGGCGGAAAGGACGTAAATATTACATATGACTGGACGAAAGATGAGAACCAGAGAAATATCGCGCTTGCTGCATTAAAGGCAAATCCCGATCTCTATTTTGAGGGCTTTTCAAATTCGCCCCCGTATTTCATGACAAATTCGGGCTGTTCATCAGGCGCGGCAAACGCGAACAACGACAACTTAAAGTCTGATATGTATGACGATTTTGCAAAATACATAGCGGATACAACAAAGCATTTCAAGGATGAGTTCGGTATTGAATTCAAGAGCTATTCGCCAATGAATGAGCCTGACACGGATTACTGGGGCGCGAACAGCTATAAGCAGGAGGGCTGCCACTACAGCCCCGGCAATACCCAGTCAACTATGATCATAGAAACGAGAAAAGCGCTTGACGCGGCAGGTCTTAATGACGTGCTTGTTGCGGGAATGGACGAAACGAGCATTGACAAATCAGTTGCAAACCTCGACAAGCTTTCGGCGGATGCGAAAGCTGCGCTCGGCAGAATTGACACGCACACCTACGGCGGTTCGCAGCGTACACAGTTAAGAGCTAAAGCTATTTCGTTGGGCAAGAATCTCTGGATGAGCGAGGTTGACGACGGTTCAAACGGCTTCTGGCTTGCTCAGAGAATTATTGATGACCTCAACGGTATGCAGGCTTCGGCTTGGGTAATGTGGGATATCATAGATGTCCATAAGGACTCGAAGTTTAAAGATCCGTCAGGAAATTATACAGAGAAAAACGCATCGCTTAATGTGACCGGCGGTCTTTGGGGCGTTGGTATGGCGAACCACGATAATCAGAAAATCGAGCTGTCGAACAAGTATTACGCTTTCGGTCAGTTCACAAGATACATAAACCCGGGCGATACGCTTATCCCGTCATCGGGCAGCACGCTTGCGGCTTATAACAGAGATAACGGCGACATAAAGATAGTTGTTAACAACAGCAGTTCGCGCGATGTTCCTTACGAGTTCGATCTTTCAGCGTTCAGAACTGTAGGCAATGAGATAACGGAGATCCGTTCTGATAACTCTGTTGGTGACGATGCAGAGCATTGGGCGGAGATAACGGGTGAAGCGTCACTTGAAAACAAGATCCTAAAAACGACCGCAAAGGGCGGCACGATTACGACATATATAATCAGCGGCGCGGAGGATTTCAAGGACGAGTACGCAATGATAAACGGCGGCGACAGCGGCATTCTTATCGGCGGAACATCTGATTTGACGCTCGCAACCAATATTTCCGGAACCCCTGTATGGTCGGTTGATGATGCAAATATTGCGGCTATTACGCAGGACGGCAAGCTTACGATAAACAAGCCCGGAACAGTTACGGTTATGGCTCAGATAGGCGGCTATACGGCTGTAAAGACTATTGAGGCTATGCCTGCGATCACAGCTGACAAGGCGCCGATCAAAGCAGGCGATAAAATTAATCTTTCAACAAATACTGCATCGGGCTATACCGGGGAGATTACATGGTCGGTTGATAAGCCCGAGATTGCAGATATAACAAGCGGCGGAGTTCTCACGTTCAAATCAACCGGAATGGTTACCGTTACGGTGACGGTTGCCGGAGTTTCAGCATCAAGAGCGTTTGCGATCAGCAAATATACGCTTTCGGGCACCGCATCCTGGGGCAGCAGCGATCCCGATGATAATACCGATTACAGAAAGGTAGCAGACGGCAATCTCAAAACAGCGTTTGACGGCGCCACCAACGGATGGGTAATGTACGATTTCGGCGAGCCGTATAAGGTAAGCGAAATACAGCTTGCGGCAAGAAGCGGATTCGAGCCGCGAACAACAGGCGGTACTGTTCAGGTGTCAAACGATGCGATCACATGGACAGATCTGTACACTCTGAAAGCTCAGATCCCATCGACCTCATATACGATACTCGACGCAGATGAGCTTGGAATCGACGGAGCATACAGATATTACAGGTATATCAACACATTAGCGGAGACGAATATCTCCGAGTTCCTGATAGTAGGCGAACCTTCGGACGATATACCAGAGGGCGATCCTACAATATATGATATACCCGAGTTTACCGATGATTTTGAGGGCAGCGAAAATATTTTCGGCGCAGGCACGGGAACACTTTCCGGAAACGGAAATCAGATCTACGCATCCGGGCTTAACCGATTCGGAAACGTGTTTGTTCCGGTTAAGGCTACTGGAACTTCCGCGTTAGAAAACGCTATAGAGCTTGAAAGCAATCAGAAATTCCGCATGAAGCTCAATATATTTGCCGGCTGGGAGGGCAGCGGTAAGGATAACACCTTTGCAATTAACGATGCAGATGGAAACGAGCTTATCGCTTTATACTTCACCGGCGGCGGCTATAACCTCAATCAGCTGCGCATAGGCGGCAAAAACGTGCTTAATGGCACACCGACAGCACAATGCAAAACCTCCGCTTCCGGCGGCGCAAACAACTGGGGTCACGCGAGCCAGCCATACAGAAACTATGTAGGCTACAATAAGGATCTTGAAATTATAATTGACGGCACGGGTTCTGTAAAGGTATCATTTACCGGCGGTCTTGAGAATACGATAGCAGACGGCGCGATAGATGTTTCAGAAAAACCGGTAACGATCGGCTCAATCGCGCTTACCGGAGACTATAACTCAAACAGAGGCTGCGTTGTTTCATATGATAATCTTGACGGCGATATTATAACGTATTCGGATGAGCTTGATCCGCCGCCGGTACTGCCCGATGACGGAACGCTTATAAGTCTTGATTTTGATAACGGCGACTTAACAAGCGGCTCCAGCTACGGCAAGGCGGAAGGAACACCGAAATTCGTTGAGGTTGACGGCAGAAAGGCTGTTCAGTTCAACGGAACGGCAGCGACAGCGATAAAGCTCACCAACGCTAACGGCGGCAGTCTTTTGGCGGGTCAGGATGAGATAACGGTTTCGTTCAGCGTTAAGCAGACTGACGGATCTACCTCGTGGTGGTTCTACGCCGCACCGAATGACAACGCGCAGACGTATCAGAAGGAGTACTATATCGGCGCGCTCGGAAAGAGCGGTGCATTAAGCGTTGAACGTTATAATAACGGCAGAAGCGCGACATCTGACGGCGCGTTCACATTAAATGAGTGGCATGATGTAATTATCTCATTCAGCGAGAGTGAAACTACCTTATACATAGACGGTGAGAAAAAGGCAACCACAGCATCAGCGTTTAAGATCAATAATATGCTGGGCTCAAACCCGGTAGCGTATATAGGCCGCGCAAACTGGGGCAGCGGCGAATACGCTGTTGGATATATTGATAATTTCGTGATCAAAAAGGGTACTTATTCAACGGTACTTGACGGTATAGACCTCGGCGACACATCGGCGGTCAAGAGCGATATAGCGATACCGGAAATTGAGGGTGTTACATGGACATCATCAAATGAAGCTGTTGTCGGCATTGACGGTAAGGTTACAAGACAGGACGAAACCGTTACTGTTACTCTCACCGCTGAAAATAACGGTGATACAAGAAACTTCACCGTTACGGTTATCGGTCTTACCGCGTTTGCTGACACATTCACGGCATATTATGAAGATGGCGCAATCAAGTTCACATTGGAAGAGGACGAAGATTGTCCGTATGATTATATAGTAGCCTTACACAGCGAGGACGGACTGCTTGAAGGTGTAAGCATAAACAAGCCGTCCGGCAGCTTTGACGGTATAAGCAACGGAGCTTATGAGGCAGATCTGTATATCTGGGATAACATGACACCCAAGCATAATAAAGCAGCGAAAATCGTTAATGTTAAGGACGAAATCAAAACAGATGCATATCTGTTCGCGCATTTTGTAGATACGCAGGAGGACGCGACCCGTGAGCAGATATACTTCTCTGTTTCAAAGGACGGTCAGACATGGACAACGCTGAACAATAAAAAGCCTGTGCTTACAAGCAATGTCGGCGAAAAGGGTGTTCGTGATCCGTATATCCTCCGCGGCGAGGACGGCAAGTTCTTTGTTATCGCTACAGATCTGAGTATCTACTACGGCAAAAATGACTGGGGTCGCGCGGCACAGCGCGGCTCAAAGAGCATAGTTGTGTGGGAAAGTGATGATCTTGTTAACTGGAGCGAGGCAAGCCTCGTTAAGATAAACGGCGACAACGCAGGCTGCACCTGGGCGCCCGAGGCGGTATATGACCCCGAAAAGGGCGAGTACATGGTATTCTGGGCGTCGGTTATAAGCGACGACGGATATTCCAAATACAGGATCTACAGAAGCTATACGGCGGACTTTAAAGAATTCTCCGAGCCGGAGCTTTATATAGAGGAGCCGAACGCGGTGATTGATACAACTATTATCGACCACAAGGGCGTATACTACAGATTCACCAAGAATGAGGCGCGTTCCGCGATAACAATGCAGCAGTGCACAAGCCTCAGCGGGGATTGGAAGGATGTTGCAACGTATAATCTCGGTGATATGACAGGCTATGAAGGACCCGCTATCTATAAGCTTAACGGCGAGGATAAATGGTGTCTGCTGCTTGATTTGTATTCACAGAGCAAGGGCTACAAGCCGTTTGTGACAGACGATATCACCAAAGGTGTATTCACCTCAGCGGCTGACTTCACCTTTGACGGCACATACCGTCACGGCACGGTAATGCCGATCACACAGGCGGAATATGACGCTCTTGTTAAAGCGTATTGATCAGAATATGATATAATCTATGTTATATATTATTGGGGAGGATGTTTATGAAAAGAGAAGGATTTAAATCAAGATTGGGATTTATCCTGGTCAGCGCAGGATGCGCGATAGGCATTGGTAATGTCTGGCGTTTTCCTTATGTCGTGGGAGAAAACGGCGGAGGTTTCTTTGTACTGCTGTATCTTATTTTTCTTTGTATAATGGGTATTCCGGTACTTACGATGGAGCTGGCAGTCGGACGCGCAGGAAGGAAAAGCGCGGTATTGAGCTACAAAGAGCTTGAAAAACCGGGAAGTAAATGGCATATACACGGCTGGTTCTGTATACTCGGCTGCTATATGCTGATGATGTATTACACCACCGTCGCCGGCTGGATGACAGATTATCTCTTCAAGTTCTCAACGGGAGCGTTCAGACCGGGAATGACCGCAGAGGAGATCGGGGGCGTATTCGGAAATGTGCTCAGCTCACCATTTGAAATGATCTTATGGATGTCGATAATTGTAGTGTTAGGATTTTTGGTGTGCAGCAGAGGACTTCAGAATGGTATCGAAAAGATAAGCAAGTTCATGATGTCTGCTTTGCTCATACTTATAGTTGTCCTTGCGATACATAGTCTTACGCTTTCAGGCGCGGGCGAGGGAATGAAATTTTATCTTATTCCCGATTTCAACAAGGTAAGAGAGATCGGACTGGGAAATATAATAGTTGCGGCGATGAATCAGGCTTTCTTCACGCTGAGTCTCGGTATTGCTGCAATGGAGATACTGGGAAGCTACATGAGCAAGGACAACACCTTGCCATCAGAAGCGGTAAGAATAGGTCTTCTTGACACATTTGTAGCGATAATGGCGGGCATGATAATTTTCCCTGCCTGCTTTTCATACGGAGTAAAACCGGATGCTGGTCCTTCACTTATTTTTGTGACGCTGCCTAATGTATTCACCAATATGCCGGGCGGAAGAATATGGGGAACGCTGTTCTTCTTATTTATGACCTTTGCCAGCTTCTCAACTGTAATTGCTGTGTTTGAAAATCTGGTGGCTTTCTGCATTGAAAGGTTTAAGATAAGCCGGGTCAAGTCGTCGATCATCAACTGTATCCTCATGCTTTTTCTCAGTCTGCCATGTGTTCTGGGCTATAATGTGTGGAAAAACCTGCATCTCATAGGAGGCAGAGACATTCTTGACAGTGAAGACTTTATTGTAAGCAATCTGCTGCTGCCGATCGGTTCACTGATCTTTCTGCTTTTCTGTGTCACAAAATGGGGTTGGGGCTCAGATAATTACTATAAAGAATGTAACACAGGCAAGGGACTTAGATTTCCGAAAGCGTTCAAGCTGTATTTTCAGTTTGTGCTTCCGATACTCATTATCATGATATTGATTCAAGGATTAAGATAAATTATGCCAAAAAGGATCGGTTTATACCGATCCTTTTTGGTGGGAGTGTTCTTATAGGATTTACTAAAAAATCGCATAAAATCAATGGTTTCTGACAGTCAATAAGCAGTATTAATCTCTTTAAACTAAAAATTAATCGTTGATAAAAATTTTTAAAAAGTTCTTGACAACAATGCATATGTACGTTATAATGTACATATATTAACAAGGGAGGTATTCATATGACCAATATAAATATAACAAACCTGCGTAAAAATCTGTTCGGATATATAAGTCAGGCTGTGGAGTTTAATGAAGTTATCAATGTAAACACAAAAAACGGAAATGCTGTTATTATAAGTGAGGATGATTATAACGGACTTATGGAAACTCTGTATCTTTCAAGTAATCCAATGGTTAAAAAGGAAATTTTAGACGGAATGGCAACGCCGGTTGAGGAATGTATTCCGGAAAATGAGGTACAGTGGTAATGTATAGTATATTTTATACTAAAGATGCTCAAAAAGCCATTCCCAAATTAAAGGCGGCTCATTTAGATGAAAAGGCAAAAAAGCTGATTAATATAATACATCAAAATCCATATCAAAATCCTCCGCCATATGAAAAGCTGGTAGGGGATTTGGGTGGAGCGTATTCGCGCAGAATAAATATACAGCATAGGCTTGTATATGAAGTAGATGATGATAATAAAACCATAAAAATTTTAAGTATGTGGACACACTATGATTTTTAATACGAACATCTCAAGTCATAAAAACAGCACTAGATAACGCCAGTGCTGTTTTTGGTGGGAGAGGGTGGATTCGCGAGCCGCGCACTAAAAAACAGTCCACCGGACTGTTTTTTGCGGCAAGCCGCCGTGCTGTTCTCATCTCACCCTCTCAGACCACAAAAAAGACACCAACTACGTTGATGTCTTCTTTGGTGGGAGAGGGTGGATTCGAACCACCGAAGCTATAAGCAGCAGATTTACAG